>VGYL01000369.1 GCA_016872975.1 Planctomycetota bacterium | reverse complement strand
GATCGGAACACGGCTTCCTCATCCTGCGCCTGTTCAACTCTGCAGGAACCTTTGCGTCAGTTTCTGGTGCCACTTGACATCCTGCCAGTTCCGGAACTGCGGCTGAACATAGTTGTGCGGGGTCCAGCCCCACATCTTGTGGTCAATCGCGTCCTCCACCGACCAGCTCGCCCATTCCAGAAGCCAGCCCCAGTCCAGGTCGGGCGCGTCGAAGCAATACCACGACGCCCACGATTCGCTGGTGGTCAGGGGCGCGCCGCGCTGTTGGGCCCAGGCGGCGAACTGGGCGACCTTGTGCCGCTGCCTCGCGCGCAGCATCGGGGCGATGGCGTCGCGCGTCACGTTGCAGCGGCGCGAGAAATCGGCGTGCCAGGAATCAGCGGTGAACAACTCCCCCATATGCTCCGCAAACCGCGTACGATCGCCCCAGCGCGGATCGGCATCGGCATAGAAGTGCACGTCCAGGCAGTCGAACTCGACCGGCACATCCAGCCAGCGCAAGTCGCCGTGGATCGAGCAGGTGTAGCGCAGCTCCGGGAACTCGCGCCGCAGCAGACGCAGCGCTCCGTTCAGCTCCTGGGCAATGAAGTCGCACTGGGCCGGCGAAAACGCAGCCACACCCCAGCCGGCGCCGGTGGCCGCCTGCAGCCGCTCCAGAAAACCGGGAAGAAAATACGGCACCTCGTTAGCCAAGTCGAGATAGACCAGCCGCTCGAACCCAAACCGGCGATTCCATTCCCGCAACAGCGTGATCCACATCTCGGCGCCTTCCTCGTGGTTGCGCGGGAGCCTCAACACCGTTGGCCCTTGACAGTGCAGCGCAGGCGGCACATTGCAGAACCACCAGGCGCTGAGGGTATAGTTGAGGAACGGACGGGCCAGCAGCTTCTCCATGAACTCGATCATCCATGCGCCGACCGGCCCTTCCACGGCGGTGTTCCACCCCCACGGCATGAGGGGCATCTTCGGGTCCGGCCATGCCAACACCTTTCCGGGCTGAGCCAGATCAATCCACTGCGGCATGGGGTCGAGCCGCACGGTGTTGTAACCGCGTTCCACGGTTTCATCGAGCACGCGATCGAAGTCGGCAAAGCTCCCGCCCGGACCGTGCCGGAGCACAAACGCCTGATCCCACATCGCCAGCGTCAGCCGCCGCGGCGTGAGGTGATCGCGCATGTCGTATAAGTCTGTGCCACCGGGCACCGCTGCGCGCCGGTCCGTGGCTCGTTGTGTCGGAAAATCCATGGCACTTTGCTCCTTGGTTGATTGTCTATCGTCAACCTTATCGGTTGCCGGCCTGCGCCTCGCCTGCCCGCTTGGCCATCGTCATGTACATCCACCCTTCGGGCTGTCCCTTGGCACCCTTCGGGCGCTCGCCGTTGGGTCCCAACGCAACCTTCGCGCCCTTAGGGAACGGCTTGGAGAACAGCCGGAGGCGATCTTCGTTTCCCAGGATCCCGCCTCGCAGGAACTCACCCGTGTCCTTCCATTCGGCCAGCCAAGCCGGCTTCGTGACAATCCTCTCGTCATGGGCAACATAGACGACCGCATCGTCGCTGACGGTGAATTCCAGCAGCGGTTCATTCGTAAAGCTCACGGCGGCCATGTCCGGCCTGATCCAGTCGCAACCCCGCACCACCTCCGGAACCTTGCCCGCGACCCTCGTATAGGCCCAAGTCCCCGGAATCGTGCAGAAGGTGTCACCCTCCTTCAGATTGCCGACGATTTGCCACACTTCGTCCTTGAGCATGGCGGAGGACGCGATCGCCTTCACCACCAAGTTGCTGATCAAGCCGGAAGGCTGCCGCAACGAAAGATCGGTGACTTCATAAGGCATGCCCTTGGCCTGCTTCTTCCACGTCTCGGCTGCGGCCTTGTCCGGAAGCCAGGAAGCCTTGGGCCGCTCGCCGGCGTACTTGGCGGACTCGGCCACCTCCAGCGTCTGCATGTTGCCGAACCAGGCCGTGTCCATGACGATGGGCTTGAGCGTCGGCCGCCCTTTGAACAGGTCCACATCAGGCGGCAGGCGCTGCGCGATGACGGCTTCCAGCCAGGGCTCGACGACCTGCATGTTCAGACCGGCGGCATGCCCGCCGTCCGGCCTACAGAAAAAGGTCCATGGCGCGCCTTCCCGGCGGCCATACCCGAAGAACCGGTACGCCATCGCGGTGCCCAGGAGATCATCGTCCGCCGCAACCTGCAAGAACATGGGCACACCGAGCATGCGGGAGACGTCGCCGCCCTTGCGGGCGTTATCGGTTTGCAGCCCCTGATTGTAGCCGCGGTGGCCAAGTCCTCGATGGTTCTTGAGCGAGTTGCCCCATTCAATATCGGTTTGCTGCCCTTGATTGAGGAACCGGATTACCGGCTGCATGGGCAGCACAGCCACAACACGATCGGCATGCTCGATGGTGAACGTGATGGCGCGGTAACCCCCGATCGAAAGTCCGACAACGATCACCGGCGCGTTGGTCAGTTCGGGATGGCCGAGTTCGCCGGCGAGTCCCTCGAGATCGAAGAAATCCACCTCCTCACGCCACACGACCCAATCAGGCGTAACGCGGGCAAGACCGTTCCGTGTGCAGAAAGCATCTGACCCGCCCGCCCCGGTTATAATACCGCGCAGCGGCGTGTTCGTCGGAGCCCAGGCCTTCGTCCACCAGACTTTACGTGTCGCCGGCGCCGAATTCGTCGGCGCCTGGCCCGCCTCGTCCGCCCAAGTCTTTTCGCCTGCCGCCGTCATCGCAAGGCACAAGACCAGCGCCGTTGCCGACCGTGTCACAACTTTCTGGAATCGTTTGCTCATGGTTTCTCCTTTCCTCCCGTCACGTACCGCACGATCACGATGCCCGAGCCACCGGAGCCACCGATGGCAGTTCCCGAACCGCCAGCCCCGCCGCCACCGTTGCCGGTGTTGGCCGCGCCACTGGTGCCGTTGACGGCGGTCGCCTGACGATAGTTCCCGTCGCCGCCTCTGGCATAAGTGACGCTGGCGCCCGAGAAGCCCAGATTCGTTCCGCTGCCTCCCGCGCCAGGTGTCGCGCCGGAGGCGTTCCCGCCCAAGCCGCCCGCGCCGCCGCCACCGCTCATGACGTATTCTTTGGCCGGTGGCCGCAAAGTGTCGCCGCCCATGTTGCCGATGAGGCCGGCGGCACCCACGTAGTACGGGGCTTCTTTGTAAAGCCCTGCGCCGCCGCCGGAACCGCCGGAACTGCCTTGCCAGTAATCGCCGCCGCCGTACCCGCCGCCGGGTGCGATTAGATTGACGCCGCCCGCCCGCCAAGGCGGAATCGCCGCCCCTGGCGCCTTGTGCCTTATTGCCTGTTCCTCCGGCGCCAACCGTGACGGTGTATGCGCCCGGCAGCATGAGCGTGCGCCCAAAGCGCACGCCGCCCGCCCCGCCGCCGGCGCCATTCCAGCCGCCGCCCCCCGCGCCGCCGCCGGCGACGATCAGGTATTCCACCTCACTGAACATGTTCTCCGCGACGCGGAACGCGCCGCTGGTATTGAAGGTGTGCGCCCGGTAATGCACGCCGTTCTCGGTGTAGTCGGTGACGGTCCCGCCCGTGGCCGCCACATACGCATCGTTCGCCTGGACGGTCAGCGCCAGCGTTCGCGTGTCCGAGCCCTTCGCATTCGTGGCCGTGATGCTGACGTTGGCGGTACGGTCGGTCCAGGCGAGGTCAATCCGGTGGAAGTCCGCCCTGGCGGTGAATGCGTCCGGTTGGGCCGGCTGCGTCGGTTCGCTCCACGCCCCCGCGGTCCAGGCGGACACGTTGTCCGCGCCGCCGTATTCGTAGGCGCCAACATCCGGCGCGCCAACCGCGCCTTCGGTGAAGTTGGAAACGGCTACGCCGGCATTGATCGCCGGAGAGCCGGCTTGCAGGCGGAAGTCCAGGCCGCTGGACGGCTGAGTCGGATCTCCGACAAACAGCTTTTGCGCACGGGTGATCAGATTATTGTTGGTCTCAGTTCCTGAGATGCGCCCTCGCGAGCCGAGGTTGTTGTGCACTGCGCCCTTGAATCCCCAATCAAGGAACAACCCGCTGCTCGCCCAGACGGTATTGTTGTGGACCGTGTACGGCCCTTCCTTGCAGAGAAAACCGCATTTCACGTCCCAGATCACATTGTGATGCGCGATGAAGTTCGCGTCTTTATCGTCGCAATAGATCGCGGCGTAATCGACATTCCCATCGCCGTGGATCCAGTTGTAGGCAATTTCCGTTCCGCCGCCATCGGCAAACCAGGAATAGATGGCGCCGCCATCATAAGTCAACATCATGAAATCGAAGAGGTGATTGTGCAGTACCCGGCATTTCTTGAACGTCGTCCGATTGGGATAGGTGACCGTGGATGAAGTCCAGTGAACGGCGCCACGTCCGACCCTGCCGATCGTGTTGCGCTCGATCAAATGACCGCCCACTTCGCCGGCGACCGGGTCATAACAGGCGGTGAAGACGCCGGTGAAGTAAGTGCCGCCATAGCAGTCCGTGATCGTGCAGTTCCGCACCACGTGGTCTCGCCCGTCCAGCCGGACCCCCGTCGCGGCGTAGGCGATCTCGCAGCCCTCGATGCGGTTGCTTTGCCCCGAGACATATACAGCCGAGGCGGCAGGGTTATCTCCTCCCGTCCATGCCGGCGATACCGGGCGGAGCTGGGCGGTCGCTCCGTCGGTCGCTTCGTCCGGTTCGGCGGGCCCCAGCGGCCGGTCGCCACGGCCGTCCATGAACGTGTAGAAATGACAGGAATAGAGGTGACGGCCGTTGCGCAGTTCGCAACCGACCGCGCGGCCCATGGTAATCCCGCCCATCATGGTGTTCACGCCATCGAAAACCACGTTGGTCAACCCGCTCATGTCAATGACCCCCACGCGCTTCTTCGCGTAGACTGCCAGACTGGACGGATTGACGCTGCCGGCGGCGCGCAGGTAAAGACGGCCCGCGGCCTCATCCAGGAAGAACTCCTTCTCGACATCCAGCGCGCCTTTGACACCGGTGAGAAAGCAGTCAAGATTTCCTGAGAACCACCACTGCACGGTCGCATTAGTCACCAGCAACCTGTATCCATTCGCGACTGCCTGGGAATTCGTGATGACCGCGCTCTGGCTGGCCCAGCCGCCGCAAGCCCAGATCACCCCGCCCTTCCAGAAATCCGCGCCCCACTGGTTTGTGCTCGAAACCACCACCTCGTTGTTGGTGGTGGGATAATAGGGCCAGCCTTTCGGCGGAAACTTGCAGCCGAACAACTTCGTCGTCTTCTGCCGGCGGACCGTGACAAGATCCTCCTTGCCCGCGATATCCGGCTCCCGCGCCTCGATCATCAGGTCGCCGTCTGCCACCACTTGGTTCCGGCCCGGCCCCATTCCCCAGTCGCAGGGCGCCCAGTAGATGTTATTGCCTTCGAGCGTCCAGGATCCCGTCACCCGATCGCCGGCGCAGATCACGGGCTTCGCTTCGCCAGGGCAGTTCCGGAAGGTGATTGGATTCCCCGGATTGCCGGAGTTCTTCGGCCTTACCGTTTCGCAATAGGTGCCGGGCTTGATGAAGACCGTATCTCCGGCCTGCGCCACGTCCGCCGCCGCCTGGATCGTGGCAAACGGCGCTCCCGTCGTCCCCGGATTCCCCGGCGCACCGTTGGTCGCAACGTAATACTCGCCCCCTGTCGCCACCCCCGCCAGCCAGAGGCTGACCAGAGCCACGGTGGCCAACACTGGGTTCGTTGCTCTGTTGTTTGTTCTGCACATTTCGTTGCTCCTTTCGAGACCTTTCGAAACCCGTCGAGCCCCGTCCACTTTCTTTCTGAATACTGAACACTGGCCACTGAATACTTGCTCTCCCCTCAGCCATCCGCCATTAACCATTAACCCTTCCGCCCTACTCCACCCGCACGCGATAGTACCGTTGCGCCGCGTTGCCCACGCTGTCGGTGTAGACGTTCACGCTCGGTGTGGCCACGATATTGGTGGGAAATAGATTGGTGAACGCCACAATCAGATTCGTCGTCGCCATCACCGTATAGTGCTTGTTCGAAACACTCTGCCAGCGCACCACGAACTTGCCGTCCACGACGAGGCTGTTCGTCGGGGCGTACAGGACCAAACACGACGCCGCATTGTGCGGATCGGTTCCGGCGATCTCCTCGTTGGCATCGCTCATCCCGTCGCCATCGGAATCCGCGTTCGGATTACTGCCGCCCGTCACATACCGCACGATCACGATACCGGAACCGCCACGATGGGAACTAGCGGTGCTGTTTCTGTTCTGCCCCTGCCCACCGCCGCCGCTGCCCGTGTTGTCCTGTCCGCTGGTGGCTGCCGTTGTGCCGTCACCGCCAGCGCCACCAATGCCGCTCCCGCCTGCGCCGTAACTGCCGGAGCCATACACGCCACCACCACCGCCGCCCGCATACCAGTTCGTCACACCGGAAATGGCGTTCGGCATACCCGGACCACCATTGCCGGCTTGACCACTGCTCTTGCCGTTTGCGCCAACGCCGCCAGCCCCGCCGCCTCCGCCCACCACCAACACGTCCACGTTGCCCCCGGTGGTGACGGTCAACGCTCCGCTGTTCGTGAAGATATGCGCGGTACAGTTCATTCCGTTCACCGTGTAGTTCACGATCGTTCCGCCCGTGGCCCTGGCGCCCTC
>VGYL01000368.1 GCA_016872975.1 Planctomycetota bacterium | reverse complement strand
CGTGATGGCGTTTGACCGCCTCGGCGGTATGGGCCCCGCCCCAGCCGACGAACGTGGCCCCGTACGCCCGATACGCTTCGTCGGACGCCGCGTACATGAAGACCACCTCCGAATGCCGCAGCACCGGCTCGGTGTCCGATGCATATGTCCCACCGGAGATCAAACACAATACGAGACCCGCACAAAGCATGCCTGTCTTCATCGACCTGACCCTTGCCCTATTCACCCGCAACTTCAAACTTGCAACTTCACACTTCAAACTTCTCATATGCCCTTACGAGCACACTACGAACGGCTGTAGCCTTGCTCGCGGTACTGGTTGAGCAGGGCTTCCAGCCGCTTGGCCACCTCCGGATGCTTGGCGAGCACATCATTCTGCTCGGCGGGATCTTCCGTCAGATTATAGAGCTGCGGCCTGAACTCGGCGGCACGAGCCTTCAGGGCCCCGGGCTTCGTGGCGGGATGAGCCTTGCCCTCGATCCACTTCCACGGACCCTGGCGAATCGCAAAATTGCCGTCGGCACTGTGCACAACCAGCGCATCCCGGATGGGACGATCGGGTTTTCTACCCAGCAGCGCGGGCAGAACGTTGTAGCTGTCCTCGGCAGCCACCGTCCGGGGCGGCAACGGCTCGCCCACCAGGGCCGCGGTCGTGGCCAGCAGATCGGTAAGGCTGATCGTCTCCTCGCTCGTGGCGCCCGCCGGAATCTGGCCGGGCCAGCGGGCCAGGAACGGCACCCGGAAGCCGCCCTGGTAGACGCTGTGCTTGCGCCCGCGCCAGGGGCCGCAAATGGCGAGACCCGCCTTGGCCGCCTGCCACTCCGTCAACGCGGTCTGCGCCGGCGGCGCGACCACCCCGCCGTTGTCACTGGTGAAGATGACCAGCGTGTCCTTTGCGAAGCCCTTGCGGTCGAGGGTGTCGAGGAGCCGGCCCACGCTGGCATCGAGTTCGTGAATCCAATCGCCGTACGGCCCGGCGGCGCTGCCTCCCTTGGTCTTGTCCGATGGTGTCACCGGATGATGCACAGTCACCGGCGTGTAGTAGAGGAAGAACGGCCTGCCCGCTTCCTGTTGTTCCAGCCAGGCGACGGCTTTGCGCGTGAGCGTCTCCATGACGTCCTCGTCCACCCGCTGCGGCGCATCCAGGCCCAGGAACGAGCCGCCCCCGTAGAACGTCTTGCCGTACTTCGACGGATCAAGCTGGTTGGAGCGCAGGCCGACCACCCGCCGGTTCTCGACGAAGACGCCGGTGTTGTCGCCGTGATTGGAGGGGACCGCGAAATGATAGTCGAAGCCGATATCCAGCGGGCCCGGGGTCAGCTCCGCGGTGTAGTCGCACTTGGGCGACGACCCGTAGCCCAGGTGCCACTTGCCAACCGCTGCCGTGCGGTAGCCGTGCTTCTTGAGCAGGGAGGCAATGGTCGGACGGCTGGTCTCGATGTGCAGCGGCGCCATCGTGCCCAGCACCTCGTGTTGGAGCGAGGTCCGCCAGCAGTAGCGGCCCGTCAGCAGGGCGTAGCGCGTGGGCGAGCAGACGGACGAGGCGGTATTGGCATCGGTAAAGCGGATGCCGTCGCGCGCCAGTCGGTCACAGTTCGGCGTGCGCACCAAGCTCTTGGGCGCACCATAGCAGTTGAGACTGCCCCAGCCCAGATCGTCGGCCAGAATGACAACGAGGTTGGGCTGGGATGTGGCCGACCGCTCCGCCGCTTGAAGCACCGGGGCGCCGACGGCCGCCGCGACGGCGCCTGCATACTGCAAGAAACCGCGCCGATTCATCATATCGGTCTCCTTCGATCTATGGTTCTTGATTTGGTTTCAGCGCGGGCTGCCGTCGTCGCGCCTTGGGCTGGCCTTTGGCAGCGGGGGCTACTGCCGTCGCGGCCTGCGTCGTCCACACGCCTTTGACAATCGGCGCAGGCGGGCCGTCCTTTTGCCAGGCTTCGAGCCGGGCCTTCAGTTCCGCGGCCAGAGACGCACAGGCCGGATCGTTGATGAGGTCCACTTCCTCGCCGGGGTCCTTGACCAGATCGTACAACTCATACTCCCCGCCCCCTTTGCGGAGGTCCTTGGCCTGGTTCTTGATGAGCTTGTGCCGGGCGCTGCGGATCATCATGCTCCCGCGCTCGGCGAAGATGGCGGTCTTCCAGGAAGTCTCCTTGTCCGCCGCGAGGTTCACGAAGCTCCTCCCCTGGAACCCCGCGCCGGCAGGCAGCGGCCGCCCGATCATCTCCATCAGGGTCGGCATCACGTCGATGTTCTCGACCAATTCGTTGACGACCTTTCCCCGGTTGAATACGCCGGCATACTCACCCTTTGGCGGGGCCTTCACCAGGAGCGGAATCCGGCTCGAGCCTTCGTACATCACCCCTTTGAACCACCGGCCGCGGTCGCCCAGCATGTTGCCGTGGTCGGCGGTGAACACGACGATCGTATCGTCGGACAGCCCCATCGATTCCACCTGCTGCAGGAGCCGGCCGACGTTGTCGTCCACCATCGTGACCTTGGCGTAGTAGGCGGCGGTCAGCGCCCGGGCCATGGCCTCGTCGTCGATCAGGTGGCGACCGCCGCCCCGGGCGTCGTTGCGGACCGCCTCGGCCCGCTCCTTCTTGACGGACTCCGGAATCCGCGGCCTTGGCATCTGGCCGGCGTCATACATGGACCAGTACGGCTCGCACAGATGCGACGGGCTGTGCGGATCGAGATAGCTCACGAAAAGGAAGAAAGGTCTCTGCCGGTCGCGCTGGCGCAGGAAATCGATCGCGCGATCGGTGATCCAGAAGGTCTGGGAATCCTCCTTGGGGTAGGGCAGCTTGCCCAGGTCGCGTCCGAGCGGATCGTCGGGGAACGGCTGTGACCCGGGGACCAGCCGGCGCGCGGACCCGCGGCCGTGCTTGGCGTCCATGTACTCGGGCCAGCGCTGGAGCTTGCCCGGCCCTTCGGTGGTGAACGACCAGAAGTGGTCGAACCCGTACTCCTGGTCCGCCGGCAGGAAGTGGAGCTTGCCGCTGAGAGCGGTCTCGTACCCGTAGTGCCGGAGCAGCGCAGGCAGCAGGACCTCCCCGGCCTGGGGCGGCGTGCCGTTGTCCGTCGAGCCGTGGACATGGGCGTAACGGCTCGTGAAGAAGCTGTAGCGCGACGGCACGCAGACCGGCGCACAGGTGTACGCCGTGGCGAAACGCGTGCCCTCCCGCGCCAGGCGATCCAGGTTCGGTGTCCGGACAATGGTGTTGCCCGCGCAACCCAGCGCGTTCCACCGCATCTCGTCCACCATGATGAACAGGATGTTGGGCCGCGACGGAGCCGAGGGCTCCGCCCCTTGAAGGAACCGCGTCGTCACGACCGCCGCACCAACCGAGCCTGTCCACTTCAGAAAACCCCGGCGACTGCCCCTATCGTCATTCATTCTGAGATGTCTCCCCTTACACCGTGGTGCGGCTCTTCGTAGGGCGAGCGTCCCCGCTCGCCTGAAGACGTCGTGCGGGGACGCACGACCTACGAAGAGAACGCCTGACGGCGTCACTACAAACGAGCCCCACAACGATCATCGTCATGGTTGCGCCTGCTGGCCCGCTTTCGCTTTCTTCTTCTGACCCTGTTTCTGAGTTCCGGCCTTTTTCTTCTGGCGCTGCTTGGCGGCGGCCTCCTCCTCGGGGGAGATCGTCTTGCCGCCGGCGGGATTGAGCTGGACCAGGACGCCCTGGAGCCGTTTGCGGGCGTCCACGGCGGTCTTGTCCTTCGAGTCGGCCGGCACCGGCTCCTCCACAAAAGGCGAATCCTTCATGTCGAACAGCTCGCCGGCCTGGTTGAGCTTCCAGCCGTCATCGCGGACGTACCAGCGGCTGCCGAGCTGCACATAGATCCACTCACGGGGTTTGCCCTTCTGGCCGCGAAGCTGCGACGCGAAACTGCGTCCGTCGATCGTGACACCCTGCGGCAGCTTCGCCCCCGCCACTTCGACAAACGTCGGCAACACGTCGCTGAAGTCCACCAGATCCTTGAGTACACGTCCGGCGGGCGCCACGCCCTTCCAATTTGCGATCAGCGGCACGCGGGCGCCGCCTTCCAGCATCGTGCCTTTGACGCCGTTGATCTTGCGGCCGCCGATGGTGTTCGGCTGCCCGACCGTGCCGTTGTCGGTGGAAAAGACGATCAGGGTATTCTCGCGCAGGCCCAGCTTGTCGATCTCGGCCGCCAGCGCGCCCACCTGTTTGTCGAGATAGGCGACGTTGTCGTTGTAGAGAGCCACCGGGTCAGTCTCGCCCGGCTTGCTGTCGGGCGTGCGGAGAATCGGGCCGTGGGTCAGGTGCGAGGAGTAGTAGAGATAGAACGGCTTGGCCGACCCGGAGCCTTTCGGCGCATGGCGGCGCAGGAAATCCACGGCGTAGTCGTGGCAGACATCCGGATAATAGATCTCCTCCTGCGTCTCCACGAGTTGCCCGTTCTTCGTATAGCTCTTCTGCCAGAACCAGCCGCCGGCGGTCGGATCGGTCACGTACTCGCCGAAGCCCCAGTCGGCCGGCGTTTCGCCCATCTGCCGCCATTTGCCCACATGGCAGGTATCGTAGCCGGCCTCCGTGAGAATCCGGGCCAGCGGGTACTCGTCCCGCGCCACCGGCCGTCCCGCGGTCTGATTGGTCAGGCCGCCCGTCCGGAAGGGGTACCGGCCGGTCATGATCTGGCACCGGGTCGGTCCGCACAGCGGCGTCGAGTAGCACCGCTCGAACCGCAGGCCCGAAGCCGCCAGGGCGTCGATATGGGGCGTACGGTCCTTGTGGCGGTCCGAGCCGTAGCACCCCGTGTTGTCCAAGCCCCAGTCGTCGCCCAGAATGAAAATGATGTTGGGCCTGCCGGCGGATCGACCTTGCTGTCCACTCACAACGGAACTTCCCAGCGGACTACCCAGTGACGCCACCGCTCCCGCCGCCAGTCCCGTTCTCAAGAATGCTCTGCGTGACATGCCACTCATAATCGTCCTCCTTTTCACTTGCCTCGACCGACACCCCGCCCCGGAACCGACCTCCGCTCACGAAGGGTTCATTGTATCACTTGCACCAATCACGATCAATATGCGCGGCGAGGATTGCGGAACCTATCGGCTATCGATACAACAGTCTCGTCCATTGAGTACAATCGATTCACCGGATGCAGGAAGGGAAAGCCGATGCTTACACGCCACTCGCTCCAAGTCAGAATCGCCACGGTCCTCCTCGCGGCATGGGCAGCTTGCCCGGGTATAGCCGCCAACCCGCACTGGCACTACTATGTCGCGCCGTCCGGAAACGACCATTGGTCCGGCCGCCGCGCGGCGCCGAACGGCGACTCCAGCGATGGGCCGTTCGCCACGCTGCAAAGGGCCCGGGACGCGATTCGACGGTTGAAGAAGTCCACCGGCCTGCCTGAAGGCGGCGTCACCGTCTGGATCGCGGACGGGACGTACTGCCTGGAGCAGGGATTCGAGCTGACGGCGGAAGATTCCGGCCAAGCCGGCAAGCCGATCGTCTATCGTGCCGTCGGCGAAGGACAGGTGCGGGTCACCGGAGGCAAGGCGGTCACGGGCTGGCAGAAGGTCGCCGATCCGGCGGTCCTGGCCCGGCTGGAGCCCGCCGCCCGTGAGCATATCTTTCAGACCGATCTCAAGGCACAAGGCATCACGAATTATGGCACGCTGCGCTCCCGGGGCTTTGCCCGGTCCAGCGTGGCCGCGGGCTTGGAGCTGTTCTTCCAGGATCGGCCCATGACGCCGGCGCGGTGGCCCAACGCGGACTTCGTCAAGATCGCCGACCCGGTCGAGGCGGTGGGCGACGATCACGGCGGGAAGATGGGCAAGCTCACCGCCGGGTTCTATTATGAAGGCGACCGGCCCACGCGCTGGGCGGATACCCATGACATCTGGATTCACGGCTACTGGGCCTATGACTGGGCCAATTCCTATGAGCGCATCGCCAGTCTCGACAGGTCCCAGCGCCTCATCAAGACCGATCCGCCGCACGGCAACTACGGCTTCCGCACGGGCCAGCGGTTCTACTTCCTCAATATCCTCGAAGAGCTGGATGCGCCGGGCGAATGGTACCTCGACCGCCAGAGCGGCATTCTCTACTTCTGGCCGCCGGCTCCGCTGGGAAGCGGTGCGGTGACGGTTTCGCTCGCGGAAGTACCTCTCGTCCGCATGAACAGCGTCTCCCATGTCCAGATGCGCGGGTTGACGCTCGAATGCGGCCGGGCCGAGGCGGTGCAGATCGTCGGGGGGAGCGACAACCTGATTGCGGCTGGCACGATCCGCAACATGGGCACGTCCGCCGTCGTGGTCAACGGCGGCACCAGCCACGGCGTCGTCAATTGCGTCATTCAGGAGACCGGCGACGGCGGCATCTCCCTGACCGGCGGCGACCGCAAGACCCTGACACCCGCGAATCACTACGCCCGGAACAACCACATCCACCACATCGCCCGCTGGTCCCGCTGTTACGCTCCCGCCATCGGCATGACCGGCGTCGGCCTGCAGGCGTCGAACAACCTGATCCACGATCACCCGCACTGCGCCATCCTGTTCTGGGGCAACGAGCACACGATCGAGCTCAACGAGATCCATCACGTCTGCCTGGAGACGGGCGACGTGGGCGCGATCTACACGGGCCGGGATTACACGTTTCGCGGCAAC
>VGYL01000367.1 GCA_016872975.1 Planctomycetota bacterium | reverse complement strand
CCGCAACGTTCCCGGCAAGGTCAGCGAGTGAACTCCGCGCCATTTACCGGATCACGGCCGGCGGGGCGCCGTGGGCGTTGTCGTGCACGCGGGTCTTGGCGCCGGCGCGCACCGCTTGGTCCGGGCCGGGGTGTTTGGGGAACCAGTTGCGGTGGACGTCGCAGCTCTGCTCGGGCACGCCGCGGATGACGACCGGCGTCTGCGGGGCGCGAAAGGTGTTGTTGTAGATCTCGATCCGCGTGCCCGCGATGTCGGTGCCGTCTTTGCGGTCCCGGCCGCCGTGCATGTCGAAGCAGTGGCTCAGGGATTCGCCCAGCTCCACGTTGTGCCGGGCCACGTACCCGCTGCCGGGCCGGCCGGTGCCCGCGATCGAGTGGCGGTTCCAGTTGAACAGGTTGCACTCGATCAGCGAGAAGGCGGTGTCGTGACAGACGCCGTAACCGAGCCCCTGGTATTGGCATTGGTGAATGTGGTTGTGATGGATCTGGTGTCCTTCGCCGGCCTTCAGGTCCACACCCGCGTGGGAGAAGCCGGAGATCTCACAATTGTCCACTTCGAGGCGCGGGTATCGGGTCGTGATGCCTTGGGAGACCGGGAATTTGTAGTAGTACGTGTGCCCTTCGCCGCCCGGGCCGAACGCACGGCGATGGTGGTCGAGGTACCGCTTGGGGTTCGGCCCGCACAGGCGCAGGCCCGTGATGCGGACGTCCGGACCCATTGCCTGGATCATGACGGGCGTCTTCAACGCGTCGCTGGTCAGCAGGGCGCCGCGCGTGCCGTTCTGGCCGCGATTGCCCGCCAGGGTGACGCCCGCGGGGACCTGCAGGACCAGTTGCTCGATGTAGATGCGCGCGGTCAGGTCGATGACCGTCTCGCCGGGGATGAAGACGGTCTGCCCCGCCCGGGCCTTCGCCAGCGCCTCCAGCAGGCCGTCCAGGTCCTGCACCGTGTAGTCGCCTTCGGTCACGATCCGCGTATAGCCCGGCCCCCCGCCGATCGGGCCGCGCTCGTCGGGCTTGGCCCCATAGACGGCACCGCCGATCTCGACCCACGTCGGCGTCTCCGTAGCGAGGCCGGCACCGGTAATCGATAGCAAGATCAATGCGAGTCGGTAGAGTTTCATCTTGGCCATTGCCTCCATCAGCTCCACGTGGTCCGAATCCCTGTTTCTGCCGGCAAAGGAATCACTCCTATCCCTGCATTCTGAGCGAAGCCCGCACAAAAGGCAAGGATGGTCCCGGCGACGGCAAAACGTTCGTTCAGGGTCTGGATCATCGTACCGATATCGTCTATAATGGACGGCCGAGTTGATAACTCAAAAGTGAACGAGCGAGTTTTCGAGTCCCTGTGCCTTGTTCCAGGGCGTCCACGGTATTGGGTTTTCTTTGAGAAGGAGGCTTGGTGATGACAACGAGACGGTCCGCGACAACGGCGTGCGTTCTGATGCTTCTGTTGCTGCTCTCAACGGGACAGGCTAGCACCGTGAATGCCTACAAACCGGACGCCCTGGTCTTGCACCTCTGGCATCTGGATGAAACGGCCGGGAGTTACCGGGATGACAACGTTCATCCGGCGGGGGACCCCCGGAATGTGCCGCTGACGGTGGTCAACGGCACCCAGGGCGTCGAATCGTTCTACGGATTCGGCAATGCCTTTCGCCCCGCCGGTCCCTCCGGCGCCTCGGCGGCGGCGCCGGATGCCCAGAGTCTCTATCAGGGCGCGGAAGGCTCCTTTACGGTCGAGGCCATCATTCAACCGACCTCCATCACCAGCGGCGTTCAGATGATCGTGACCCGGGAAGGGGCCGGCGGCAACGAGAATCGCAGCTTTCAACTCCGCATCACGGCAACCGGCCAACTGGACTTTCAAGGCATCGGTAGCGGCGACGGCTCCTTTGCGATTCCCACGACCGGACCGAATGCGTTCGTGGCCGGATCCGGGGCCTGGTACCATGTGGCCGTGACGTGTGACGCCGGGCTCCGCCAGGGAACGCTGTACTGGACCCGCTTGGCCTCTGGGGTGGAAGCGGCCAATGCCCTGGGGACCTTTGCCTTTACCGGTATTGCCGGTACGAAACTGGGCCACACGGCCGTCGGGATCCAACGACGCAGCAACACCAATGTATTCGTCGGCCTGATCGACGAAGTCGCCATCAGCAGCGTGGCCTGGCCGGCCAGCGGATTCCTGTTTCCCATCGAGGTCGGCGGCGTTGTCGCACTGTCGAATCCGAGCCCGTCCCCGGGCGAAGCGGGCGCCCCCCTGGGAGTCCTGCTGTCGTGGACGGGATCGCCGGTGACGGTGGACCCGCGCTATGCCGTTCGGTTCGGCACGAACCCCAAGATGACCGACAATCCCCAGATCGCCACGGGATTGGCCGATGCCAGGCTGAATCTCTATCGAGCGGTGGGAGCTTTGAAGCCGAACACCGAATACTACTGGCAGGTCAACGTGACGGAGAAAGGGGCCGTGCATGAAGGCGCCGTCTGGAGCTTCACCACGGGCACCGGGGACGCTCCGGGGCAACTCCCGATCGATGAGCATACCCTGCATATGTGGCGCTTTGAGAAGACCACCGGCCCGGTCCTGGATCGTGCGTATGCCGATCCGGAGGATCCTGACCGCCTGGACCTGCCGGAGGTCGTGGGAGACCGCGCGGTGGCATCCTTTTATAAGTGCGGCCATGCGTTTCGCACGGCGCGCACCGGGGCCAACGACGTTCCGAAGGGGGCCTCGATCGGGCGGAGCGTGCCACAAGGCGGCTATCAGGGCGCGGACGGCGCCTTTACCATCGAAGCGATCGTCAAGGTCGCGGACCTGGGCGGGATTCAACAGATCTTCTCCCGGGAGAACGACGGTGGTACGGACGTGCGCACGTACCAGTTTCGGATCAACAGCGGGCAACTGGAATTTGCGGCCATAACCACCCAGGTTACGGGTGAGTCCTACAAGTGGAATATTCCCACCGACGGGCTGCACGCGTTCAGTCCCGACGGCTGGTACCACGTGGCGGTGACCTACAATGGAACGCCCGGCACCACGCCGCGGGGCGGAAAGGTGTACTGGACACGCATCATTCCGGGGGTCATGACGGCCAACCAGATCGGCGAATTCGCCATGACCAGTGATTATGCGGCTACGCATGGCGGCATCACGGCCGTGGCGGTGCACCGACGGGGCGGGTATCGCGATGCCTTGAAGGGCCTGATCGACGAGGTGCGCATCAGCAGCATTGCCCGGGCCCCGAACGACATGTTCCTGCCCGCGGAATTCCCGCCCACGCTCCAGGCCTCCAATCCCTCCCCGGCCGACGGCGCCGAGCGCGTGTCGCCCCATACGGTATTGCGCTGGGTGGCCCCCACCTTTGCGGACCGTCCCACCTATGCCGTGCGTCTGGGCACCGATCCCGATACGATGAAGAATCCGGAAATCGCCGCCGGCATCACCGCAACCGTCCTGGACGTGAACGGCCTCCTGGAGCAAGGGATAACCTATTACTGGTCCGTGGAGGCATCGAATGGCGCGACCTACCGCAGTGACACCTGGTCCTTCACGACGTACGCGGTCCCGGTCAATCTGTCCGGCCCCTATACACCGGATGCGGACACCCTGCACCTGTGGCATCTGGAACGGCAACTGGTCAATCCGCCGGCGCTGAGCCCCGCGGACTGGTTTCTGGATTCGGCCTTTCCGGACAGCAACGATCCCACGGTGTGGACGGACCTGGCCCCCGTGCATGGCACCCGGCGGGATTCCCTGCCCGGATTCGGCTACGCCTTCAAATCGGACTTCCTGCTCGGTGCCCCGGCCGGTGCGACCTCGCAATTCCCTGACCCGCAGTCGAAGTTCCAGGGGCCGGACGGTTCCTTCACCTGCGAGGCGATCATCAAGGTCGATGATCTCGTGGGCGCCTATGCCAACCAGGGCATGCGGCTCATCGATCGGAACGTGGAAGCGAATGCCTTCGAGTTCTCCATCCTCAACGGGACCTTGCTGTTCGTTTCCGCCACGATGCCCAATGCCGGTGCCCACGGGCGGGCCACGATTCCCACCGAGGGCCTCCACGCCTTCCACCCGGACCGCTGGTACCACGTGGCGGTCACCTACGACGGCAGCCGCCGGCAGGGCAAGCTGTACTGGACCGAGATGTTCAGCGGCGCCGAACAGGCCAATCTGATCGGGGAATTCACCATGGCGCCCCTGCCCGACGGCGTGACGACTTCCACGATCCTGGCCTTCGGCGGTGGTACGGGCGGGACCTATCTGGTCGGTCTGATCGATGAAGTTCGCATCAGTCGCATCGCGCGCGGGCCCGGCGACTTCTTCTTCGGCCCCGTTCCGGCACCGGAGCCGGGCAAGTGAGTCTCTCGGCAAGTTTTCGGACAACGCCCCGCACCGGTGGGTGCGGGGCGTTCTTTGCAGAGATCCCAGGGCAAACGCGGAGTCGTTTGGCAGGCCACAGTTATGTCATTGCGAGGAGCGCAGCGACGAAGCAATCTCAACGCCCGGCATGGGAGATTGCTTCGCTGCGCTCGCAATGACATACCTCGAGCAACTTGGCGTTCGCCTTGTCAAAGTCCCCTTTCGACTTGCCTATCGACAGACTGTGACGGTATTGTGATGCACGTTGTTCGCCCAGCCGGCCGGCCGTGACAGGAGATCGATGATGAGAGCGAAAAACGCCTTTACCCTGATCGAGTTATTGGTGGTCATTGCCATCATTGCCGTGTTGATGGCCATCCTGATGCCCGGCCTGCAAAGAGCCCGGGAGCAGGCGCGCCGGGTGGCCTGCCAATCGAATCTGGGCCAGCTCGCCAAGGCCCTGGAGCTGTACGAGATCAACTATGACTACAAACGGTTTGAAATGCGCAAAGACGGCTCCGAGACGGATGGCTACTGGTGGGGAAAGCTGGCGTCCTACCTCGGCCATGACCACTATGCGCAGGATATCAAAGAGGGCAAGGTGATCGATGTCTTGATGTGCCCTTCGGCGCCGGCCTCCAGATTCAATGTGACCGCGCAACAACTGGCGGACGTTACCACGGGAGTTTGGGGCGAGGCGGACAGACCCTGGCGCTGGAATCGCACCAACGGCATTTCCACGCTGGGCAGTTACACGATCAATGGTTGGATCGGGCATGATGTCCTATACGATACGGCCGCGGGCCGAAAGGAGTATATGTACCGCAACTGGCTGGAGGTACCTCCGGCGGTTCCGTTGTTCGGATGTGGGACCTGGACCGCGTCCTGGCCCATGGCGACGGACCCGGCGCCGACGCATCTGCGGGGCGGCGCCGGGGGCGGCATGAGGCAGTGGTGCATTGACCGGCACAGCAAGAAGATCAATATGATCAACAAAACCCTGTCGGTGGAAAGCGTTCGCCTGCAGGAACTGTGGCAGAGACCCTGGCACAAGAACTATCAAAGACCGGTGCAAGAGGCCGTGCTGCCCAACAGCTAGTGCCGCGTTCCGCAAGTACGGTGTCTCTGGCTCGCGGTCGCGATCAAGCCGCTCGGCTTGGCGGCGATGGGTCTGGCGTGGGCTGTCTATCCGCCCCTCGGGTGGCGCCTGGCCCTGGGAGTGCCGGTCTTCCTGGCCTTTCCCTTTGCCTTCGGTCCGGCGGATTACGTCGCCGGTCAATGGCGGGCGGCCTGGGAAAACCTGCGCGTCTGCTCGGAGGTGACCGAGCATCGCTTCGCCGACCTCAACGGTCTTCTACGTACCTTCGGCATCCCCTTGACGGGCCGGACTTCTCTGGCCGTGCGGGCCGGCACCGGCGTCTCGTTCCTGCTCGCCTGCTATTTCGGCGTGCGACGGGAGCTGGAGCCCCGCCGGGCGCTGCTGTGGCTCGGCGCGGCCGCCGGCTACCTCATGTTGTTCAACCCCATAACCGAGGCCAACAGCTATGCCATCCTGGCCCCGGCGCTGGGGCTGATGGCCCACTGGGAACTGAGCCGGGGAACCAGGCCGCTCGGCTGGCTCTTCGCGGGCATGGCTCTGACCATGGGCCTGTTGCCCAACTTGGTGCGTCCCCTCCTGGGCAACTCCTTTGCCCTGGCCTGGCATCCGGCCATGACGATTGCGTTCCTGTCCATCCTGACGTGGCAGGTCACGCGCTCCCGCTCGTCGGCGGGCGACCGGAAGCCGTCCCTACAGCTTTCACCTTGCGACTGATTGGCGAGTTCACGGGGGAGCAAGGGGGCAGTCCTCGGAAATAAGTGAACGGATGAGAATACGGAAATCCGAGGACTGACCCCTTAGCTCCACGTCTGGCGTCCTGTCTTCGCCTACTCGGGCGGAACGGGTGCACGATCTGGCGTAGCCGCGCATGTTCTTACGGATTCTGAATGTTGAAATAGCGAGCGCCAAAGCTCATGGTATTGCCCGCGTCGCCCGTGGCAGTCAACAGGATCGAATGTTTCCCATTGCAGATCTTCGTGGTGTCGAGAGCGAAATCGAAGCCGGCGCCCACGGCGTCGGTGGAACCGACGTGGACACCGTCGATCCAGACATCGATGGTCCGTCCGTCCGTTGGGATTGCGCTGGGCGGCCATGTCAGGAGCAACCCGGAAAACCGGACGGTCCCGGATACCGTCTGGCCATAGGCCGGCGTTTCGAGCACGCCCAATGGATATTGGTATTGGGGACAGTCACCTATTATTCTGTGGGGATGAAGGGGTCAGGCTTTCGGGGATACCGGGGAGACAGTTCCCTATGTTTCTGTTGACG
>VGYL01000366.1 GCA_016872975.1 Planctomycetota bacterium | reverse complement strand
AGGACCATCCTTCCAGAGGGATCTGGGCGTCAGGTTCGCTCCCTCTCGAACTCACGGTGGGCGATCTCTGGGAGCACCACCACGGAAGTAGCGAAGCGAAGTCCCCGGCGCAGCCGGGATAAGTTCAAGACGACACCCCGGTCCCGCATGGCTTCCTTGGAATTCTCGCCCTCCTTGAGGCGGGCGAAATCCCGCAGGTCGCGGTCGCTGTGCGGCCTGGCGACATGGTTGGTGAGCTTGGCCGCCTGGTCGATTTGCAGAACCTTGAAGAGGTAATTGCGTGCAGCATCACTCCACTTCACGACGTGCCTCAGCCGGTATGCGGGATCATAGTCGCGCTCGTCTTTGCCGCCACCGGCACGGACAATCGGCAGGTCCCCGATGGCCGGTCCCAAGCAGGTGTACGGTTGTGCGCGAGGCGCGGGTTTGAGGTCGGGCAGGAAGTAGCCCGGCAGGTCATTACGGACGCCGATAATGAGTTGTCGCTGGCGTTTCTGGGGCACCCCCAGTTCCCAGGCGTTCTCGACCTGGGTATGGACGCGATATCCGGGGCGCCCGGCCGCGTGGCCCAACTCCCTTGCTTCCTTCTGCACACGGGTGAAGTATTCGCCGCCACTGGCACTACGGATGCCCAGGACGTTCTCAATCACGAAGACATCCGGCTGAAAGAAATCCACGTAGCGGAGGAACTCGCGATAGAGGTCCCGTCGTGGATCGGGTTTGAGGCGGGCCCCGTGGTTGGCGCCGTCCACCTGGCGTGCCGTGCTGAAGCCCTGACACGGCGGTCCGCCCACGATGACATCGACATGCGAGACCCCCAGAAGCGAGGCGAGTTCGGCCGGCTCGAACGCGCACAGATCCCGCTCAAGAGCATGCGCCACGGGGATGAGGTCGTGGTGCTTCCGTTGGACAAGATTCGAGCGGAGTGTTTCCACGGCTTCCGGATTGCTGTCAATCGCGGCGAGCACGTGGAAACCGGCTCGTTGCATGCCCAGAGTCAACCCGCCACAGCCACAGAACAGGTCGATGCATGTGCGCCCATGCGGAGTCACGAATCTTCCCTCCCGCGCACATCGCCCAAGGTGAATCCGAAGAGCGCAGGCACGTTCCGCGACGTTCTTCCGCGGGATGAATATGTCACCCGCCCATCAATGGTGACCGGAGACTTCTCCGCCATACCACGACCTCTCAACCCTGTCACGGCTCCTGCATTCGGCCGCATTCTACTGTCTATTCTCGCCCAAGGCAAGCGTTTGGATCGTTCCGCTTGTCGATTTTCTCCGTGCCGGAAGTCGTCGCCCGGCCCGCGTCGCTCGAAGGCCGTAGGCAGTAGGCGGGAGGCGGTGACCTTTGGATTGATGATTTATGATTGATGATTGCTGATTTGGCTGAGTGCCTCCGGCGGGCCGCCGATTCCCCAGCCGAGGGCGGCTGGGCTACATTCTTGCCAGTTGGCAGTTGTCAGTTCCCAGTTCCCAGTTGCGGCCTGCGGCCGGGGGGCAGGGATGGAGGATTGGCATCCTGGAACGGTGGAATGATGGGGCAGAAAAGAAGATGAATCCGGACGAACACGGGACCTTCTCCGGGCGGGGCGTTAGTCCTGGGGCAGGCGGGCGAGGTCTTCGTCGGAGCCGGCCAGGACGAGGATGTCGCCTTCGCGGATGACGGTGTCGGGGGTGGGCACGTTGATGATGGGGCCGCGGCCCTTGCCGGACCACTCCTTGCCGTTGCGGCGGATGAGCACGAGGTTGACGTTGTACTTCTGGCGGAGCTGCAGGTCCATGACGGTCCGGCCGTCGAAGCTGGGGGGCGCCTCGATGCGGGCCAGGCTGTAGCCGGGGGCGAAGTCGATCTTCTCGTCGATCTGCGGGGCGATGAGCCGGTAGGCCCAGCGCTCGGCCGACTCGAACTCCGGATAGATGATCTCGGCGGCGCCGACCTTGGCGAAGATCTCGCCGGCGGTGAGGTTCTCCGCGCGGGCGTAGATCTGCGGCACGCCGATCTGGCGGAGATTGACGACGGTCAGGACCGCCGCTTCGAAGCCCTGGGCGGTGCCCTGGCCGATGCCCACGATGGCGACATCGACCTTGTCGATCGCCTGGGCGCGCAGGGCCTGCACGTCCGTGCTGTCCAGCCGCACCGCGTGGCCCACCTGGTCGCGCACCGCGTCCACCTGGTTGCTGTCCCGGTCGATCGCGATGACCTCGGCCCCGTTCATCGTCAGAGAGCTGGCCAGCCTCTGTCCGAAGCGACCCAAGCCAATGACCGCAAAACGTCGCATAAGACCCTCGGAATTCACTATTGATGATTGATTATTGATAATTGGCAAAGGAGGGCGGAGTTGGTCTTCCACAACTCGCCATGCATCCGTCCTCCTTCCGCTACAATTATCAATTACCAATCATCAATTATCGATTACCCTACGATGACCGGCTCGCTGGGGTAGCTGTACCGCGCGGGCTTCAGATTGAACGTCAGCGCGGCCAGCAGCGTCAGCGGACCCAGGCGGCCGGCCAGCATCACCACGATGATAATCAGCTTGCCCGCGGTTGTCAAAGAAGGCGTGATGCCGGTGGTCAGGCCGACGGTGCCCAGGGCCGAGGCGGCCTCGAAAAAGATCTGCATGATGGAAAAACCCTGCGACGCCTCGGTGATGCTCAGGCCCAGCGTCGCACCGAAGAGAAAGATCGTGAACAGCGCCGTGACCGTGATGGCCCGGCGGACGATCACGAGGTGGATCGAGCGATGGAAGACCTCGACCTCATCGCGCCGGCGCAGCGTGCCGATCACCGTGGCCAGGATCACGGCCAGGGTGACGGTTTTGATCCCGCCGGTCGTACCGCCGGGCGAGCCGCCGATGAACATCAGCAGAATCAGAACGAACTTGCTGGCGTCCGACAGGGCGGCGATATCGACGGTATTGAACCCGACCGTCCGGGCGGTGACCGACTGGAAGAACGCGTCGAGCATGCCGAACGTCCGGGCGCCGGGCGCCCGGCCCGTCAGCTTCTCGACGGCGAACAGGGCCAGCATCCCGCCGAGCAGCAGGCAGACGCTGACGGTCAGAACGATCTTCGTTTGCAGCCACAGCCGCTTCGGAGCATGTCCGAACCGGGCACGCGGCCGGCCCCGGAGCGTCCGGTACCCGCGCGAAATCCGGTCGAAAAGGAAGGCGCCCAAGTCATACAGCACGCTGAAGCCCAACCCGCCCAGGATGATGAGCGGACAGATGACCAGGTAGACGCCCCAGCGCCGGTTGTAGCTCATGAGGCTGTCCTCGAAGAGGCTGAAACCGGCATTGCAGAAGGCGCTGATGGAATGGAAGATGCTGTAGTACCACTGCTGATGGGCGTCCAGCGTCCGGCCGGGGACGCTGTCCCACATATGCAGCAGCGACACGGCGCCGAGCGTCTCGAACACGGCGGTCGCCACGATGATGAAGACGATCAACCGGCTGATCCGGCCGAGCGTGTTTTCGCTGAGCAGGTCCTGCATCGCGGCGGACTCGCGCACCGTCAGGACCTGGCCCAGCAGCAGGGTCAGCAGGGCCCCGAGGATGACGATGCCCAGCCCGCCCAGTTGGATCAGAACGAGGATCACCATCTGCCCGAGCAGGGTGAAGTCGCGGCCGGTGTCGCGGACGACCAGGCCGGTCACGCAGGTGGCGCTGGTGGCGGTGAAGAGCGCATCGACAAACGACAGGCTCTCGCGTCCCGGCGTGGCCCGCGGCAGCATCAGCAGCCCGGCGCCGGTCATGATCAGAATGAGGAAGATCAGGATCAAAACGCGCGTCGGCTCGCGCCCGGTGGCGGCCACGTGGACGGCGCCCATGAAGAACTTGATCGTCACGTCGATGAGCAGGTACAGGCCGATGGCCCACTGCCGCACCGCGCCGGGATCGGCCAGGTCGAACCGTCGTCCCGCGCCGAACAGAAGGACCGCCAGGGCCGCCAGCATCGGGATCTCGTACCAGTTGGCCAGCAGATATTCCCGGCGGGATTCGGCGTTGAGCAGGCGGACGATCTTGCCGCCCAGGAACACCACCAGCGCGCCGAGCAGGATGCCGACCAGAAGCGGAGCCGGCAGCGGCGGCTCGTGGAAGCCGAAACGCAGGGCGAAGGCCACCACGATGACCAGCGACGTCACCGCTTTGACGGCCGTCATCACCTGTTCGAGCGTGTCGTTGCGATAAGCGATCTTCATACGTGTGCATCTTTGGGCCGACGGCGCCCAACCATTGGCGCCCTTTTACACCCTTTGCCACGGGGATTCCAGAAAAAATCGACGATCCGCTCAAAGGCTAACGCCTCTGCCGGGGTGGCATCGCCAAGGCCGGCCTCCGGCCTTGACGATGGTCGCGCGGATGCGCGTGGGACCATCGTCAAGGGCCGAGCCCTTGGCGATGCCACCCGGTCTTGGCTCTTGAGCGGGCCATTGAAGACTATTAGCCTTCTACCGGGTCGTTGGAAAACACGCCGGCCGCGGCGTGCCCGCGGTCGCTCAGGCGACGTCGGCCAGGCCGAGGGAGTCGCCGAATTTGGCCAGCAGCGCCCGGCGGATGCTGCGATGCCCGGGCTGGGCCAGCGTCGGGTCCTGGGCGACGATCGCGAAGGCGTGCCTGCGGGCGATCACGAGCAGATCGTAATCGTCGATGATGTTGGCGATCTTCAGGTCCGGCAGGCCGTGCTGGCGGGCGCTGAACAACTCGCCCGGCCCCCGCAGCCGCAGGTCCTGCTCGGCGATCACGAAGCCGTCGTTGGTCTTGGCCATCACCTCCAGCCGGCTGCGGGCGGCCTCGTTGTCCGTCTCCGCAAACAGCAGGCAGTAGGACTTGGATTCGCCCCGCCCGATCCGGCCGCGCAGTTGGTGCAGTTGGGCCAGGCCGAAGCGATCGGCCGACTCGATGACCATGATCGTCGCGTTCGGCACGTCCACGCCCACCTCGACCACGACCGTGGAGACCAGCACGTCGATCGTGCCCTGGCGAAAGCCGGTCATGATCCGCTGCTTCTCGGCCGAAGGCATCCGGCCGTGCAGCAGGGCGACCTGGAACTCGGGGAAGATCCGCTCGGACAGCTCTTTCCACGCATCCGTCGCCGCGGCGATCTCCTTGCTGGTCTCTTCCACGGAGGAGATGCGCGGATAGACGAAGTACGCCTGCTTTTTCGCCCGCAGCCGCTCGCGGATGAACTCGTACGCCCGCGGGCGGTCCTTCGGGTTCACCCAGCGCGTGACAACCTCGCCCCGCCCGGGCGGGCATTGCTTGATCACGGAGACGTCCAGGTCGCCGAACGCGGTCATCGCCAGGGTGCGGGGGATCGGCGTGGCGGTCATCACCAGGCAATGCGGGGCGCAGTCCTTGCGCAGCTCGGCCCGCTGGTGGACGCCGAACTTGTGCTGCTCGTCGATGATGACCAGCCCGAGGTGCTGGAACTCGATGTCCTTCTGGAGCAGGGCGACGGTGCCGACGACGATGTCCATCTCGCCCCGCTGGATCTGCGCCAGAGGCTCGCGGCGCTTCTTGCCGGTCAGGCCGCCGGTGATGAGGATGCGGCGGACCTGGCTGTCCTTGAGATAACGCTCGATGCTGAGGAAGTGCTGCGAGGCGAGGATCTCCGTCGGCGCCATGATGGCGACCTGCGTCCTGTTGGCGATGGCCAGCAGGGCCGCGTAGAGCGCCACGACGGTCTTGCCCGAGCCGACGTCGCCCTGCAACAGGCGGTTCATCGGCCTGCTCCGGCCCATGTCCTCCACGATCTCCGCGATGCAGGCGTTCTGGTCCTCCGTGAGCAGGAAGGGAAAGCGCCGGCGAATCCGGCTGTCGATCTCGTCGGTGCACGTACACGCCGTGGCCGACGCACAGTGCTGCGTCCGGTACCGGCGCAGGCCCAGCCCCAGTTGCATGAGAAACAGCTCGTCGTAGCGCAGCCGGCGCTGGGCCTCGGCCAGCCTCTGCTCGTCCGGCGGCATGTGAATCCAGGCGAAGGCGTCCTTGCGGCCGATCAGCCGTGCCTCTTTGAGATAGCTCTCCTCGTAAAACTCATCGACCAGCTCGTCCAGATGGTCCAGGACCGGCAGAATGATCCCCTTGATCTGCCGGCTGGTGAGCCGGCCGCTCGCGGGGTAGACGCCGCCGCTGAAGTGCCGGTCCGGCTGGGCCTCCTGCTGCTCCTCGACCATCATGAACTTGGGATTGGTCAACTGGAGCCGGTGCTTGAAAACGTTGGGCTTGCCGGAGGCCACGATCACCCGCCCCAGTTGCACCTGGTTGCGCAGGTAGCCGCCGTTGAACCACACGATCCGGCAGACGCCCGTCTCGTCGGCGACCATCGCCTCGAAGATCGGCGGCCGGCGGTGCTCCTGGAAGTCGATCGACTCCACCAGGCCGAGGATCGTCGCCGGCTGCTCGGCCCGCATCTGGCCGATCTTGATCGGCGCCGGCGCGAAGAGCCAGTCGCGCGGGAAGTACTCCAGCAGATCGCCCACCGTTTGCACGCCGAGCCTGCTGAAGATCTGCGCCCGCGCCGGCCCGACGCCCTTGAGATACTGCACCGCCATCGAAACGGTGATCGTCTCCCGACTCTCGGCCTGTTTGTGAGAAGCAGCGTCCATTTCAATCTATTATTTATGATTTACGATTGGGCCGTGCGTCCGCACGACGCTCCCGCTATGGACCTCAATCTTAAATCATAAATTGTAACTCGTCAATCCAGGAAGCCGTGGGCACCGAGGA
>VGYL01000365.1 GCA_016872975.1 Planctomycetota bacterium | reverse complement strand
CTGGGGCCGGCCCTCGACCCGGGCAAAGCCGGTCTCCACCGGGGCAAAACCGACGTTGCGATTGATGCAGCTCATCGGCATCTCTTTGGGCAACAGGTTATCGAACAGCGCCCGATCCTTCGGCGGCCCCAGCACCCAGCCGCAGGTGGCGAGGATGAACGGCGCTTGGACATTCTTCGCCGCCTCGATGGCCGCCTTAAGATCGTCGATCGTAGCCTGAACCTCCCGGTCTTCTGGATTGCCCCAGGTCCACGATTCCGGCGTCCAGAACCAGTAGTAGTCGATCGGATAGGCCCGCGCAATCCGCTGGAACATCCCTTCGTACACTTCCCGCACGACGGCCGGACTGTTGGGGTCCTTGCCCTGGCTCTTGAGGCGTTCCTTGACGACGGTGGGGATCGTCAGCGGCGTCTCCGTCCCGATGCACGTCTGGACGCCAAGGCGGTGGGCGAACTCGAAAGACTCTTTGAGCATCACGCCCGTCCGGTTGAAGACGGCGCAGCAGTCCTCCTGCGCTTGGGGCACAGGCATCGCCCCGAACATCACCTCCGGCCCGTAGTCGTCGCGCTCGAACAGTTGCGCCGCGCCGAAGGAGAAATCGCTCGTCTTCTTGGCGGCATACCCCCAGTTGCCGCGCAGCGTGTTCTGATAGCTCGAAGGCGAGCTGAACCGCACCGTGCCATCGGCATTGACGTCCTCCTTCAATCCGATCCAGACCGTCGGCTCGGGCCCTGCCCCGCCCTGCGGATAGGTGTGCAGGCCGAGGAAATTCATGCGCAGCTTGGGCAACTGGGCGATGATCGCCTTGTAGTCGTCGGTGTTCCACCAGTCCGGGCCTTCGGGGAAATCGTGGAAGGGCTGGATGCCCCGCGTCGGGAACAGCGGCGCGCCCCGCTCCTCGAGCATGGGCAGAGCGAAGTCCATTCTCATTCTCTCCTCGGGCACGACATCCCCATGGAGATAGAAGCGCACGCCCCAGTGCTCGGCCAGCCGATACGCGCCGTAGAGCGTGCCGACCGGATCGCCGCCCACGACCAGCAGGACCGACTTGCCGTCCCCGCTGGCCAGGGGAACGGTCTTCAGGAGATACTGCTGCGGTTGCAGCGATTTCACGGCCCCGCCCAGCCGTCCAGAGTTCTTTACAATCGCGTTGATAACCGGTTGATCCTTACGTCCGATGATGATGCACATGCCTGAGGGCCGCTCACTGTCTGCGACGGCGATGGGAACGAGCGTGCCCGTCCGCAGGTAGAGATAACGTCGGATTTCACGGGCGGCCAATCGCTCCGGCGGGCCGGCTTCTTGCGGCTCGACGATGGTCAGAGGCGCCGAAAGCATCGTGGCGAGGGCGTCCCGCCCTTGCGTCTCGTGGGCATCCTGCCCGCGCGACGAGGACAGCATGTCCGCGCCCCGGCTCGGAGTCAGAACCCCCGCGAACGACAGGAAGAACAAGAGTGATAGGCATCTGCGGCTCATGACCAACTCCCCTCGGAATTTACAATTCACGATTCACGCTTTACAATCCGCGACGAGGCCGAAAACAGCGACGAGCTGAGCGTGAAGGTAAACGGTAAATCGTCAATGGTAAATAGTAAATGACAAGGACAATCCTGGACTGCTACACGGATGAGCCCGCGGGCCTGGGCGTTCCGCCGTTCATCGGGGTCTGGCCCCGCTACGCCGCCGGCTGGCACCGTAGCATGGGCGTCCCGCCCATGAATTCCCGTAGCATGGGCGTCCCGCCCATGGATTCGGGAGCATGGGCAGGATGCCCATGCTACCTGACCATCGACGACCTGCGGCTGGTCCGCTACGTCGAGTCGGTCCCGAAGGTCACGATCGATCCACCCGCCGGCCGGACCCACATCGAGGTGCTCAACCACACGCGCCCGTACGAGGAGATCAAGCAGGTCCTGGCGAACACGGAGGAGTTGATCATCGTCGTGGGTGTGCAAACGCCCGGCAAGTACCTCAGCGCCCGCCCCGGGACCCTGCGCGAGGTCGGCAAGCTGTTGAGTGTCGCGGGCGTCCCGCCCGCGCGTGCCGAGGACCTCCGGTCCTCGATGCGAAGGCGGGACGCCTTCGACACGCGCGGGCAAGATGCCCGCGACACAGGCGCCGCCTCTCCAAGCCGCTATCCGTTCCGCACGGTTCTGACCGGGCCGGTCCTGACCGGCGGCACGCAGTTCCGGGGCGGCGCGCGGCCGCAATTGCCGGAGGCCGGTGACTTCGACGAATTGCATCCGCTGGTCTTCGATACCTACGAGGATTTGCAGCCCCACGCTCTTGCAGGTGCTCGCCTGATCACGCAAATGCCGCGGCTGGCCAACCGGATCGTCGAGCTCGAGACCGGCCGGGGCTGCCCGCGCGAGAAAGGCTGCTCCTTCTGCACCGAGCCGATCAAGCAGTCGGTCCTGTGGCGCAGGCCCGAGTTGGTCATTGAGGAAGCCAAGGCGCTGATGGCTCTCGGGGCCAGGGCCCTGCGACTGGGCAAGCAATCGTGCATCTACAGCTACGAGGGCGGCGGTCCGCGGAAGCTCGAAACGCTGTTGGCGGGCCTGGCCGCGCTGAAACCGACGGTCCTGCACATCGACAACGCCAACCCGGCGATGATCGACGAGCGGCGGACGGAGCTCTTTGTGAAATACCTGACGCCGGGCAGCACGGCCGCCATGGGGATCGAGTCCTTCGACCCCGAGGTCACGAAGGCCAACAACCTCAACTGCCCTTACGACTTGGCCTTCGAGGCGATTCGGACCGTCAACCGCCTCGGCGGCCAGCGCGGCGAGAACGGCTGTCACGCCCTGCTGCCGGGAATCAATATCCTGCTGGGCCTGGCCGGCGAGACGCCCGAGACGCTGGACAGGAACTTCGCGGCATTGAAACGCATCTTCGCCGAGGGTCTGCTGATCCGCCGGATCAACATCCGCCGGGTCGTGCCTTTCCCGGGCACGCCGCTCTACGAGCAGGCCGGCCAGAAGTACCTCCGCCGGAATCAGCGGCTTTACACGCCCTGGATCGAGAAGGTCCGCCAGGAGATCGACATACCCATGCTCCAGAAGCTCTTTCCCGTGGGCACGGTGCTCAAGGACCTGTGCAGCGAGGTCCACAACGGCGGCACGACCTTCATGCGTCAGATCGGCAGCTATCCGATTGTCGTGGCCGTCTGGGAGCGGCTGCCGCTGAACGAGTTCTTCAACGTCCGCGTCGTCGGCTACCGCCGCCGCAGTCTGCTGGCGGAACGAATCCACTGAAGGGGATGAAATCATGAGCAGAAGTCTCTGCGCACCGGTTATCTCAATTCTTCTGGCCGTATCTTCGTGCTTCCACGCCCGTCCGGCGGTCGCTCAGGAGAAACCGCTGCGGGCCGCGCGGTCGGTGCACCTGTGGTATGAGGCGCCGCCCGCCGTGCTCTTCTATAACGAGATCACGGTGGACAAATCCTATCCGGGCACGTATTTCTGCGTCTGTGGATTCAAGCACGGTTACTTCGGGATTCAGGAATTGATCAAACCGGACGAGAAGGTCGTCATTTTCTCCGTCTGGGACCCGGGCAAGCAGAACAATCCCAACGAGGTCGATCCAAACGAGCGAGTCAAGGTCCTCCACGCGGGCGACGGCGTACGCGTCAGCCGGTTCGGCAACGAAGGCACGGGCGGCAAGAGCCTGTTCCCCTACCAGTGGAGAGTCGGCGAGCGGTATCGCTTCCTCGTGAAGGCCCGGGTCGAGGGCGAGCGCACGAATTACGCCGCCTACTTCTACTTGAACGAATCCCAGGAGTGGAAGCACCTCGTGACCTTCCAGACCATCACCGGCGGCGACTATCTCCAGGGCTACTACTCCTTCGTCGAGGATTTCTGGCGCAACGGCACCAGCGCCACGAAGGACCGCAAGGCCCGTTATGGCAATGGTTGGGCGCAGACGGTGGAAGGCCCCTGGATTGCCCTGACGGACGCGACCTTCACCGCCGACCGGACCCCCACGCTCAACATCGACGCGGGCCGGGAGGGCAATGACTTCTTCCTGACCACGGGCGGCGAGGTACAGAACCGTACGCCGTTGCGGTCGAAGATCAAGCGCCTGCCGGAGGGGCTGGCCCTGCCGGACGCGACAGTCAAGGTCGCGGTCAAGCGCAAGCCGACGGACAAGCAATGGCATCACCACGACACGCGAACTCTCGCCGGTCTGTTGGACTTCAACCCGGCCGCGAACCCTCCACTGGACCAGTACGGCGGCCTGATCGGGGCCAAATCGGACGCCACCGGGTTCTTCCACGCCAAGAAGATCGGCAATCGCTGGTGGCTGATCGATCCCCTGGGACATCGCTTCCTCCACATCGGCGTGTGCAGCGTCGCACCGGGCAAGAGCAGCATGGATCGCGAGGCGGTCAGAGAGCGATTCACCGGGGACGGCGATTGGACCCGCCGGACCAACGAGCTGCTGCACGGGCACGGCTTCAACGGCGCCGGCGCGTGGTCATCCACGGACCTGCTGCGGGCCTGTGACAAACCCGTGGTCTACACCCAGACGTGGTCCTTCATGGGCGCGTTCGGCCGGGCCCGCAAGCTGGTCTGGCAGGAGCCGGGGCATCTGGGCTATGCCGGCAAGTGCATCCCGGTGTTCCATCCCGCCTTCGAGGCGTTCTGCGACGAATACGCCCGGCAACTCGCGGCCGCGCGGAGCGATCCGTATCTGCTCGGCCACTTCTCGGACAACGAGCTGCCCCTGAGCGGGGACATGCTGGACCTGTCGCTGGCCCTGGATGCCAATCATCCGGACCTGCGCCACGGCTACGAGGCGGCGCGGGCCTGGCTGACCCAGCGCAGGGGCGCAGCCGCGGGGCGCAAGGATATCACCGACGCCGACCGGGCCGCCTTCCTGGAATATGCCTGCGAGCGGTACTTTCGGATCACGACGCAGGCCATCCGCCGCCACGACCCGAACCACCTGTGCCTCGGGCCGCGGCTCTACGGCGGCTCGCTGCGCCGGCCCGAGGTCCTCCGCGCCGCCGGCCGGCATCTGGACGTGGTCGCGATCAACTACTACGGGGCCTGGACGCCCGACCCGAAGCTCATGGCGATGTGGGCCCGCGAGTCCGGCAGGCCGTTTCTCATCACGGAATGGTACGCCAAGGGCATGGATTCCGGACTGCCCAACAACAGCGGGGCCGGCTGGACCGTCCCCACCCAGAAGGACCGCGGCGCCTTCTACCAGAATTTTACCCTCGCCCTGCTCGAATCCCCCGACTGCGTCGGCTGGCACTGGTTCAAATACCGCGACAACAACCCGCTCGACCTGAGCACCGACCCGTCCAACCGCGACTCCAACAAGGGCATCGTCAACTGGCAGTTCGAGCCGTACCCGCCGCTCCTGCAAGCCATGAAGGACCTGAACGCGAACGCCTACCGGCTCGTCGAGCACTTCGCCGCCCGTTCGCACCCGCCCGCTGCCATTGACCGCTGACCCGATGGCGCTGTAGAGGATGGTGCACGATACGCGCCCTATTACTCTGTCCCAGCCAAGCTGGTGACTGAGAAACGTTTGGAGTTCCGCGTTTACGCGGGTCCAGAGGTCTTGCGGCGCAGCCGCCTCCAAGGGAATCCGCGCGAAACGAACAGGGAAGGCCGGACTGTCAGACCCGCCTGAAGGCGGAACTCCAAACAAGTCCTGCTTACCATCTTGGATTGAATGCAATACTACGACTTCGTCGAGACTGAAGTGGTGGGCACAAGATGAAGGACAGTGGCTCGGTAGCGGTTGCACTGCTTGTATCGGTTGCGTCGCACGTCCGGCAGGTCGTGTGGGCTCTTTACCCACGCGTTCTCTTGCCCGGGGAAACGAGGTCCGGTATAAGGGTGCCGAGGTACCGGCATGGACCAGAAACGCAAACAAGTGACGATCTACACCGACGGCGGCGCCGACCCGAATCCGGGACCGGGCGGTTACGGCGTGGTCCTGATCTGCGGGCCGCACCGCAAGGAACTCCAGGGCGGGTTCGCTCAGACCACGAACAACCGCATGGAGATTCTGGCGGCGATCAAGGGCCTGGAGGCGCTCAAGACCCCCTGCCAGGTGCGTCTGCACAGCGACTCGCAGTATCTCGTGAACGCCATGACCGAGGGCTGGGCCCGGCGGTGGCAGGCCCACGGCTGGAAGCGCAATCGGCATGAGAAGGCGGTCAACCCGGATCTTTGGGAGCGTTTGCTGAAATTGTGCGAAACGCACGAGGTGACGTTCGTCTGGGTGAAAGGCCACGCCGGCAATCGGGAGAACGAGCGCTGCGATCAGCTCGCCGGCCAGGCGGCCAAGCAAAGCCGCCTCCCGCCCGACGAAGGCTACGGCCCGCCGCTGCGACCGGAAGAAAGCCCTGAAACCCACGCGTGAAACCCGCGGTCGTTGCCCCGGAGAGAATACGCGCAGGCCAGCCCTGCCGTAAGTGCGCGACACCCGTCGTCCAGAAGACGCCCCGCCACCACCAACGCAAGCCCGGCCAGTGCTACTACTACGAATACTACCTCTACTGCCCCAACTACCGCACCCTCTACATGCTCGACGAAGCCAAACGGCCGTACTCGTGATCGTGTGGCAATCACATTGACAATCCACATGACCTGCATGTAGAATACTGTTTAGTACCACAACGCTACGATTTGTCCCTCGGTTTGACATAAGCTACGCTAGAACAGGAGGTTATGAAAATGTCACCCCGTAGCCTTATTGGCGTTAAGGCGCCGA
>VGYL01000364.1 GCA_016872975.1 Planctomycetota bacterium | reverse complement strand
CCGCTCGCCAAAAAGTGTCGGGCGAGGACGCCCAACCTACGAAGAACGACCCGCTGGCCTGGTTCGAGAACATGATTCCCAATTGCCTCCAGTATGCCACCCAGGCCAAGGCCCAGGGTCGGCGCATCGTCGGGATCATGTGCGAGTACACACCGCGGGAGCTGATCCTGGCGGCGGAGGCGGTGCCGGTCTGTTTGTGCGGCGGCTCGGCGGAAATGATCGGGCCGGCCGAAGAGCACCTGCCGGCCAATCTCTGTCCGCTCATCAAGTCCACCTACGGCTTCCACGTGCAGAAGAAGAACCCGTTTCTCGAAATGGCGGACCTGATCGTCGCCGAGACCACCTGCGACGGCAAGAAGAAGATGTACGAGCTGATGGCCGAGACCCGCCTGATGCACGTGCTGGAGTTGCCGCAGAAGCCGGACGACACCGACGCCCTGGCCCACTGGACGAGCGAGCTGCGTAAGCTCAAGGCCCGGCTCGAAGAGGCGTTCGGCGTCACAATCACCGACGAGAAGATCCGCCAGGCGATCCGGACGATGAACCACGAACGCGGCCTGCGGCGGCAATTGGCGGAACTGATGAAATCCGAACACCCGCCGCTGACCGGCCGGCAATTGCTCCTATTGAAGAGCAGCATCTCCGGTATCTGTGCCGACTTCGCCCAGTACACGCGGGCGCTGGAGTTGTACGGGTCCAAACGCTCGTGCGGCGGCGCCAACGGGAAGGTGCGGGTCCTGATGACGGGCGTGCCGATGGCCCATGGCGCGGAGCGCGTGATCGAGATCGTCGAGTCGCACGGCGGTCTGGCCGTGAGCCTGGACAATTGCACCGGGCTCAAGCCGATCCTGGACGATGTGGACGAGACCGCGGCCGATCCCATCGCGACGCTGGCACAGAAGTACTTCCGCCTGCCATGCTCGGTGATGACCAGGAACAGCCGGCGGCTGGACGTCCTGCGGGATCTGGCCAGGGACTACCGGGCGCAGTGCGTGATCGATCTGATCTGGCAGGCGTGCCTTACGTACGATGTCGAGTCCTACTTCGTCAAGAAACTGGCGGAGGACGACCTTGGTCTGCCGTACCTGCGGATCGAGACGGATTATTCGCCCAACGATTCCGCCCGGATCGCCCTGCGCGTCGAGGCCCTGTTCGAGACCGTCCGGCAGCGAGCACAGTAGCATGGGCGTCCCGCCCATGAGTATCACGGGCGTCCCGCCCGTGCGGGCAGGGCCAAGTCCTGCTCCTGCGAAGGCGACGGATGGCTTTGCGCCTGGGCCCCCAAACGCAAGATGCCGCGTTTGGGAAACCCTATTCATGGGCAAGATGCCCATGCTACTGTGCCCCTGCGGGCACGGGGTAAACAGGCTCGCTGATGTTGTCCAGTGTAGTGTCTTATATGGCAGAACCAGAGAAGATCATCGTGTACACGTGTCCGTATGTGCCGGCGGAGTGGATCGCCGCACACGGCCTGACGCCGCGACGGCTCATTCCGCTGCCCGTCGCGGGGGCCGTGACGATCCCCCGGATGGAGGGCCTCTGTCCTTACGCGCGGGCCTTTGTCAACGACGTCGCCGCGTGCGAGAATGTTGATGGTGTAATCATCACGACGCTGTGCGACCAGATGCGGCGGGTCTTCGATTTGCTGGTGCGCCGAGCTCGCCTGCCGGCCTTTCTGCTGAACGTACCGAGCACCTGGCAGACGGTGGCCGCCCAGCGGCTGTATCTGGACGAGTTGAAACGGCTGAGCCGCTTCCTGGTCCGTCTTGGCGGCCGCGCGCCGGACCGCGATGAGCTGGCGCGGGCCATGCTCGATCCTGATTTGCCGGGTGAGAGTGGTTCGGAGTTCCGCCTTCAGGCGGGTGTTCGGAGTACCGCGTTTACGCGGGTCAAACCGTCCGACCTTCCTTCTTCCCTTCCGCGGTTACGAAACGTGGAGCCGGCTGCGCCGGAAGACTCTTTGGCCCGCCTGAAGGCGGAACTGGGCCCCCAAACGCGAACGAAGGCGTTTGGGGACCCCCTCCGAACCCACGAAACGAACCGCACTGCCACCGGGCGGCCATCCACCAGATTGGGACGGACGGAGTCGCACGGCGTCGGAGTGCCTATTGCCGTCGTCGGCGGGCCCCTGATGCAGCGGGACCAGGTCTTGTTCGACATCATTCGGGACTGTGGCGGGCAGATCGTCCTCGATGCGACCGAAACGGGGGCACGCGGCCGGCATGGCCCATTCGACCGCCGGCGTCTGGCCGACGATCCGCTGCTGGAATTGGCCCAGACCTACTTCCGTATCCCCGATGCCGGGCGGCGGCCGAACAGCGAGTTGTATGAATGGCTCCAGGAGGAGTTGCACCGCTCCGGGGCACGCGGCATTCTCTTCCACCATTATGTCTGGTGCGACAAATGGCGCGCGGAGTTGGCGCGATTGAAGGAATGGGTCGGGCTTGCGGTGCTCGGGCTCGATAGCGACGGCAATGGTGAGATGAGTCTGGCCCGGCTGCGCAGCCGGGTGCGGGCGTTCCTGGAGATGCTGGAGTGAGCGAAGCGCCGCGACAAATCACCTTGCGCGAGTGGGATCGCCGCTACGAGCGCTGGCAGGCCGCCGGCGTGCCCCAGCCGGCGTATGGCGGCCCGCTCGGCCGGCACGTGGCCGACGGCGATACGCGCCTGCTGAAGCTGCGCTTCGACAATTCGCCGGCGGCGTTGCGCTTGTGGAATTTCCTGCTGACGGAAGAGGACCGCCTCCGGGCTGCACGGGCCGGCGGCAAGAGACTCGTCGGCACGATGAAAGACCTGGGCACCGTGCCTGTGATGGCCTACAGCCTGGATAACCTTGTCGCGTTCTACCCCGACGGCGCCTGGTGGATTCCGTGCGTGATGGAGGTGAACTCGGGCCTGTTGCAGATCGCCGATTCGCTCGGCATCGACGAGTCCTTCTGTCCGGTCCGCGCCATGCTCGGCGCGTTTGTGACGGAGGCGCACTTTCCGATTCCCGATCTGTTGACGTGCAGCGTCGGCGCCACGTGCGACGATTTCTCCGCGATCGCCCAGCGTCTCAACGGCCTGGGCCATCCAATCCTCTGGTGGGAGATCCCGCACCGGCGCGCGCCCGAAGAAGGCGAAGAAGCGGTGCTTCTGCCCGGCGGATTCTCGGCCCCCAAGAGCCAGATCGAATTCGTGAAGTCGGAGTTGCAGCGAGTTCGATTCGCCCTGGAGGACTTGGCGGGGCGGTCTCTGGATGACGAGATGCTTGCCCGGGGAATCGCCCAGGCGAATGAGGTGCGACGTCTGCTGGCCCAATTGCAGCATCTGGCCTTCACGGCTGCGCCCTGCCCGATGCCCGCGCTGGAGATGCTCATTGCCGAGATGCTGGCGATTCACTTCTGCTCGGATCGCGCGGAGACCATTGCCGTCCTCCGGGAATTGCTGGAGGAGGTCAACCGGCGCGTCGCAGCCGGGACCGGGTATTTCCCGGCGGACGCCGTCCGCATTTTCTGGGTGAACCCGGTGGCGGACCTGCGGGTCATGAACCTCCTCGAAGACTGCGGCGGGCGGATCTGCGGCACGGAATATCTCTTCACCCATGCCCTGGACCCAATCCCGGTCGACGTGCCCCCGTTGGAGACGCTGGCGCAGATGGCATTGGCCGATCCGATGGTAGGTTCGGCGATTGACCGGGCGACGCGCATCATTGCGGAGATCTGTCGCTTCGGCGCCGAAGCGGTGATCGTCTCCCGCATTCCGGGCGCGAGTCACTGTGCCCTGGAAGGCGAGATCATCGCTGAGATGGTGCGCGAAGAGTGCGGCCTGCCGGTGTTGGAGATCGAAGTCCCGCCTCTGACCGACGCAATGGCCCCGGCGCTGCGCACCCGGCTGGAGGCGCTGGTGGAAACCGTGAGAGATCGGAGAAGCAGATGATGTATGCAGGAATCGATGCCGGCTCGCGGGCGATCAAGGTGGTTCTGATCGGTGACGACGGCTTGGAGATCATCGCCAAGGGCCAGGTGGATCAGGGGGTTGAGCAGGACGCGCTCGCCGGCGGGCTTTTCGAAGCGGTCCTCGCCCGCGCCGGTATCCCGCGGTCGGACGTGCGTCGGATCGTGGCCACGGGCTACGGCCGCAACGCCGTGCGCCTGGCCGACACGACGATCACCGAGATCACGTGCCACGCCGTGGGGGTGCGGCATCTTATGCCCGCCGCGATGACCGTCATTGATATTGGCGGCCAGGACAGTAAGCTGGTCCGGTTGGACGAAAAAGGCAAGGTCCGCGACTTTGCCATGAACGACCGTTGTGCCGCCGGCACGGGGCGGTTCCTGGAGGTTGTCGCCGCCCGGCTGGGTCTGGCCCTTGGCGATCTTGGGCCGATGGCCGCTCAGAGCCAAAACCCCGCTGCGATCAGCAGCATGTGCGTGGTATTTGCCGAGACGGAGATCATCGGTCTGCTCGCCGGCGGCCGGGCCCGCGAGGACGTTGTCGCAGGGGTCCAGACCGCGATTGCGGCGCGGATCGTTGCGATGGCAGGCCGGAACGTCGAGCCGCCGATCGTCTTCACCGGCGGTGTGGCCCGCATCTCGGGCATGGAAACGGCCTTGCAGATGGCCCTCGGCCGCCCGGTCGTTGTCTCGCCCGAGCCCCAGATGACCGGCGCTCTCGGCGCCGCATTACTGGCCCGGCGACATGCAGAGAACATGTAGGGTGTGCTGTGCACACCATCTGGGTGAGGATTTGACAATGATCAACATGGAACGACGCCAACGGGTGATGCAGCGTTCGATTCGGCTGGGACACTGCATCTGCGACGCGAAACAGCCCTGTCCCTGCCCGCTGTTCAAGGAGAAGAACATCTGCTCCTGTGCCGGCGAGCGGTTGGAGAGTCCGACCGGCAAGGTGCGGTTGACCAAGCTGGTCGAGAAGGCGGGCTGTGCCTCCAAGATCGACCAGGCCTTTCTCAAGCAGGTGCTGGCAGGCCTGCCGGCCATCGACGATCCGCGCGTCCTGGTAGGCGTGCCGGCGGGGGACGACGCCGGCATCTACGACATGGGCAACGGCCAGGCCCTCGTTCAGACGGTGGACGTGTTCACGCCCTCCGTGGACGACCCGTACATCTTCGGCCAGGTCGCCGCCGCCAACTCCGTCAGCGATGTCTATGCCATGGGCGGCACGCCGCTGACGGCGCTTTCCATCGTCGGCTTTCCCGCGCGGATGATCCCGGACGAGGCCCTGTTCCAGATCCTCGCCGGCGGGATCGACAAGATGAAAGAGGCCGGCTGCGCCATCATTGGCGGCCACAGCATCAACGACGCCGAGATCAAGGCGGGTTTCGCGGTCACGGGTCTCATCGACAAGAACCGCGTCATCACCAACGCCGGCGCTCGGCCGGGCGATGTGCTGATCCTCACCAAGCCGCTCGGCACCGGCATCGTGGCCTTTGCCGCGCAGATCGACCGGGCCCGGCCTGAGAGCACCAAGGCCACCGCCCAGTCCATGGCCTCGTTGAACAAGACCGCCTCCGAGCTGATGGTCCGGTTCGGCGCTCATGCCTGCACTGACGTTACCGGCTTCAGTCTCATGGGCCACCTGGCGGAGATGGCCCGTTCCAGCGGCGTGGATGTCCAAGTTGTCTGGGACGAGCTGCCGCTGTTCGAAGGGGTGCTCGAATACGCAGCCGCCGGGATCCTGCCCGGGGCGATCGAGCGAAACAAGGAGTCGTGCGGCGACCGCGTCGTGGCCCCGGATGGGCTGGCGCAGGAGATGGTGGACATTTGCTTCGACGCCCAGACCTCCGGCGGCCTGCTGATCGCGATCGAACCGGGCAGGGCGGCTGATCTTCTCCAAGCCCTTCACGACCGCGGCCTCTCGGCGGCGACGACGATCGGCAAGGTCACAGCCCCAGGCTCCGGCCTGATCCGCCTCGAAACCACCGGCCGGCGCGTCATCCCCGCGCCCATCATTGACGAAGCTCCCCAGCCATCTCAATCATCAATCATCAATTATCAATCATCCGTGCCGGAGGTTCCCTGTTGTGCCGATGCGCTTGGCCGCGCGGCACCCGGTGTACAAACACAAGGCCAGGATGGCCTCGGGACGCAAGGGCGGGACGCCCTCGCCACGGCGGCGCGGCCGGCCGGTTCGGAGGTGGACGCGATCAAGGCCAGCTTCAAGCAGTTCCTCAGTGCCGCCGGCACGCCGCGGAACCTGGATGCCTACACGAAGCAGGCGATGGCCATTGCCCTGTCGGTGGCCCTGCGCTGCGAGCCGTGCCTGAAGATGCACCTGAAGAACGCCCGGAGCAAGGGATTCACGCCCGAGGAGATCGACGAGGCCGCCTGGATGGGCATCAGCTTCGCCGGCTCGCCCGCGATGGTATTCTATGAGCAGGCCAAGAGCCAGTCATAACACAGAAGGCCTCCTCGGCACCCGCGTCTCAACGGGCGCGGTGGCACGGTGCAGGGTGACGCCTGGGAATATTCCCTTGACATCGGCCCGTCCCAACGGGTAGACTATCCTCTGACGATCTACAGGCCAACCAACGGAGGACGGGACCATTGGGGGTCCTTGTTCGGCGATTCATCGGATTTGGAGAGAGGCGGGTGATTGTATGAGAATCCTGGCGATGGTCAATCAAAAGGGGGGCTGCGGCAAGACGACGTCGGCCATCAACACGGCCGCGGCTCTGGCCGAGCTGGGCCAGCGCGTCCTGCTGGTCGATTGCGATCCTCAGACCCACGCCAGCG
>VGYL01000363.1 GCA_016872975.1 Planctomycetota bacterium | reverse complement strand
CCGCTTGGAGCCCTTGGCAATCGCGCGGACCTTCCCGGCCTGGCGGGCGAACAGGGTGACCACCTGCGAGGTCTCCGAGTAGTCCACCGTCCGAAGGCAAATTGCCTGATCTTTCGTCAACATGCTCGCTCCAACTGGAGCCCAAGCTCCGAATTCCAAGGATCAAGTGCCGCCCCGAGGGCGGAAGCACCAAATTCCAAGCACCAAATTCCAAATCTCAAACAAATCCAAAATCCAAAATTCCAAGGTCCAAGACGCTGACGCCCGGCGTGAGAACCGGCCGTGCGGGGCCGCCGAGGCTCGGCGCGAGAGGTTTTGGATTTTCTTCCCGTTTGGTGCTTTGGATTTGTCTGGAATTTGGTGCTTGGAACTTGGGATTTGTTTCGCCCCAGTGCTCACATTACTCTGCTTCTTTCGCGATCCGGATGCGCTTGATCCGCCGTGCCTCGGCGGAGGCGATCGTGAATTCCAGATTGTCATAGTTGAAACGCTCGCCCGCCTTCGGGATGTACCCCAGCCGCGAGAACACGAACCCGCCCACGGTGTCGTAGTCCTCGTCCTCGGGCAGATTCAGCTCGTACTCATCGTTGAGATCGTCCACGTACATGCGGGCGTCCACCTCGATCGTCGTCGCGTCGATCCGCCGGATCGTCTCCGGCGGCGTCTGCTCGTACTCATCGGCGATGGGGCCGACCACCTCTTCGAGAATGTCCTCCAGCGTGACGACCCCCGCCGTGCCGCCGTATTCGTCGAGCACCACTGCCAGGTGCAGATTCTGGTTCTGAAACTCGTGCAACAGGGCGCGCAGAGGCTTGGTCTCCGGCACGAAATACACCTCGCGCATCCGGTCGCGCACGCGGAACGTCTGCGAATCCCGCCCGATCTCGTCCAGCAGGTCTTTGGCGTAAATCAGCCCGACAATGTTGTCGATATTCTCTTCATAGACGGGGATGCGCGAATGTCCGGCCGTGCGGATCGTCTCGAGAATCTTCGGCCGATCGGCGTGGGCCTCCACGGCCACCAGATCGGTCCGGGGCGTCATGATCTCGCCCGCCGTGCTTTCCCGCAGCTCCAGCACGTTCTCGATCATCTCCTGCTCCTCTTCATCGACGGCCCCCTCCATCCGGTGCAGCTCGAGCTCCTCGAGGAACTCCTCCTGCTTCTCCTCCTGCTGCTCTTCGGGCGTGACCGGCGGCACCCCGGCCAGCCGGCGGACGAACCCGTCGTAGAGCCGCAGAATGTAGAGAATCGGGGCCGCCAACGTGGCAAACACGGTCAGCACGACGTACGTGCGGCTGATCAGCTTCTCCCCGGCGTACTTCGCCCAGGCGTAGGGAATCGCCAGGCTGAACACGGAGAAGATCGCCAGCGACAGGAGGAACACCAGGACGTAGGTCGCGGGGCGGAGATCCCCGCGCCATTCCGACAGCAGCGCCACCAGCAGCAACAGGGCGCCGATGTTGAAGACCAGCCGATAGAGCCCGCAGGCCATGATCAGGGTGTCGGCACTGCTCGCGATCTTCTCCACGATCTGCGGTCGTTCCGCGCCGTTGGCCGCCTTGATTTCCTCCTGCAGGCGGACGCGCGAGAACATCCGCAACGCATTGGCACAGGCGGAGAAGAACGAGGTCGCACCCACGAACAGGCATGTCAACAAGACCGCCCAACCGACAAATCCCACGTCGCATTCCCTTTCACTGTCGCCTCAGGCACCAGCCGCCGGGCCGGCGAACCCTAGTGTGCCTGCACTCCCCTATTATACACCGATCCGTAGCCCAAAGCGTGCAGAATCTCATCCTCCGTCCGGTGCATCCGGCGGGCCTGCCCGGCCGTGGCGTCGTCGAAGCCCAATTGGTGCAGCAGTCCGTGCGTGACGTACAGCGCCAGCTCGGCCGGGGCCTCATGCCCGCGCCGGGCCGCCTCCCGGACCGCCAACTCGCCGTTGACGATCAGATCGAAAACCCGGGGCTCCCCGGGCCCGCTCCCGTCGGACAGATCGAAGCTCAGGGAATCCGTCGGACCTTCATGGCGCAGAAATTCCCGATTCAGCCGGCCGATCTCGGCGTCATCGACAATCCCGATGCTCACGGTGGCCTGCGCGATCCCGAACCGCCGGCAGATGGCCCGCACCAGCTTCTTCAGCTTCGTCCCCTCGACCGGGAGCTTCTCGAAACGATTTGTGATCTGCACCGCAATCATCGTCTGCCCCGTCCGCAAGCGATCGACGATCCGCGCCTCACGTCTCGACCATCCTCGGCGTGCCGATCTTCGCCGGCCGCAGGGGCGCGTCCGGCGCCGTCGGATAGGCGATCCGTCCGTGGTAATGGGCGGCCAGGGACTTGGACATGCTCGCTTCGATCTGGCTGAGCTCGCGGAGGGTCAGATCGCAATCGTCGAACTGGCCGTCCTCCAGCCGCTTCATGGCGATGTTGTGCACCACCGCCTCGACCTTGGCCAGCGTCACGTCGGTCAACGACCGGGTGGCCCCTTCCACCGCGTCCGCCAGCATGATGATCGCCGCTTCCTTGCTCTTGGGCCGGGGACCGGCGTAGCGGAACTCGCTCTCACTCGGCGGCGTGTCGAGGGGCTTGCGGCCGGCGGTCCCCGGCTCCTCGTACTTGCGCCGGGCCTCATGGTAGAACGGCTCCACCAGGGTCGTGCCATGATGGGTCTCGATGAACTGGTGCAGAACGGTCGGCAGGGCGAACTCCCGGGCCATTTCCATGCCGTCCTTGACGTGGCCCACGATGATCAACTGGCTCATGGCGGGCGACAGCTCCTTGTGCTTGCTGACCGAGCCCATCTCGTTCTCGGTGAAATACTTGGGCTTGTTGATCTTGCCGATGTCGTGGTAGTACGCCCCGACGCGGCACAGCAGTCCGTTGCCGCCGATGGCCTCCGCCGCCGCCTCCGCGATGGAGCCAATGAGCAGGCTGTGGCTGAACGTCCCCGGCGCTTCCATCGCCAGTTTCTTGAGCAGCGTCTGGTTGGCGTCGGAATAGTCCAGCAGGGTCATGCTCGTCGCGACGCGAAAGACCCGTTCCATCAACGGCAGCAGGCTTTGGACCAGCAGTCCCGCCAGAAACGCCGCACAGGCGTAATACCCGGCCGCCTGCAGGGCGGTTATCCATTTCGGCGGCTCGCCCAGGAAGTTCAAGTAAGGCGCCGACAGGGCCGTGACGAAGACCACCGCCGCCGCCAACGCGCTGACCTCCAACAGCTTCATCCGCGTGCGGATTTCCCGCAGCGTGAAACAGCAAACGGCCGCCCCGGAGATCATCGTGAGAAACAGGCGCATCCCCTGCAACTGGAAGGCCTGATCCGGCTTGGGGCCCACCGCCAACGCCGCCAGAACACAGTACAAGGCCGTCAGGCCCAAAGCGAACCGCTGATCGTACGCAATCACCAGGATCATCGCGGCCACGATCGCCGTGCCGACTCCCCACCCCAGGCCCCACAGCGCGGTGCCGCTCGACATCGAGCCCAACTTCGTGACCGTCAACAGCAGGGGAAACAGCAGGACCAACGCCAGGGCCTTGGGATGATTTCGCAACAGGCGCGGTTGATACGAATAGGTGTATAAGCCAGCCCCCACGGCCACAAACACGGCGATCACCGTGGAGGCGGCAAATCCCCGGTACCGCCCCTGCTGGGCCAGGCCGAAGGACAGCACGGCGACACACAGCGCCACGAAGACCAGCCACAGCAGCAGGGAGACGATCACATCGGCATCCATCAGCCGCGTGAGCCACAGCGGACGCTCCGACCCGATATTGCGGCGCACCTGGTCCCGCCGCGGGCTGCTCTTTTTACGAAGCGCCATACCACCCGCCTGGAACAAAACCACCACGGAGCCGCACGGGCCGCCGGCCTGATTGTATCTGTCCGGATGCCATCATGATCCCTCGCGTTCTCCCGTCCGGCTTCTGGCCTCCTGTCGCATACGGTAGGCCTCGACGATATTCTGAACGAGCCGATGCCGTACGATGTCCTGCTGGCTCAACTCCACAATTCCGATGCCCGGCACGCGCCGGAGGGTCTCCATGGCTTCGATCATGCCGCTGCGCTGATTGGCGGCCAGATCGACCTGGGTGACATCGCCCGTGATGATCATTTTCGAGCCGTGCCCGAGCCGGGTCAGAACCATCAGCATTTGCGGGCCCGAGGTATTCTGGGCCTCGTCGCAGATGATGACCGCCTCGTTCAGGGTGCGGCCCCGCATGAAGGCCAGGGGGATGATCTCGATGATGTCGAGTTCCATGAACTTGCGCATCTGGGCGAAGTCCATCATGTCTTCGATCGCGTCGAAGAGCGGCCGCAGGTAGGGGTTGACCTTGGCCGCGATATCGCCCGGCAGAAAGCCCAGCCGCTCGCCGGCCTCCACCGCCGGACGGGCCAGCACAATCCGCCGGATCTGGCGGCGCTTGAGCATGGACACCGCCACCGCCACGGCCAGATACGTCTTGCCCGTGCCGGCCGGCCCCGTGCAGAACGTCAGGTCGTTGGCGAACATCGTCTCGATGTACCGCAGTTGGCCGGCGGTGGAAGGCTCAACCACCTTGTTCGAATACACCGCGATGGCCTGCTCGCTCTCGGCCCGGCCCGAAGCCGGCCCCTGCTCGACGAAGTCCGTCACATCCTCCAGCGTCAGGCGCCGGTGTTTGAGCAGGTGTTTCTGCATCCGGTCGATCACCTCGGCCGCCCGCTGCACGCCGGCGTCCGTGCCGCTGATGTGCAGGTCCGACTGGCGCGCCGTGATTTGCACACCCAGGGATCGACGCAGCAGACGAAGATGGCTGTCGGCCGGGCCGAACAGCTCGAGTTGTCGATCCGGATCTAATTGTACGGTTATTTCCAAATTCGTTTCCCGCTCTCGCGTCATCCCTCGGTCCCTCAACCAGGCCTCCCGGAGGCCGCCCCGCGGAAGAACAGATACGCGACCGGCGCCGCCAACAGCAGCGAATCGATCACATCCAATATACCGCCGAACCCGGGCACGCGGTTCGACGAATCCTTCTGTTGCGCATCGCGCTTCAACATCGACTCTGCCAGATCGCTCAATTGTCCAATCCCCGCCATGGCGGCGCCAAAGACCAGGGCCAGCCAGAGGGGCATTATACCGGAAACGCCGGCCAATGCCAGCGATACCACCGCCGCCACGACGGCCGCGCCTGCCAGGCCTTCCCAGGTCTTGCCCGGACTGACGCGCGGCGCCAGCTTATGCTTGCCGAACAGTCTGCCAAACGTATAAGCCCCGATGTCAGAGGATTTGACCACAGCAACGAACGCCGAGACCGCCCAGGGGCCGTCCTCGATGCGGATCCCCAGTACGAAGGCCCCCAACAGACCGAGATACAGCAGGGTGAAACAACTGACGCCGCAATTGACCAGTGTGCCGGCAACGCCATACCGCAGATGCTGCTGCCACAACAGGGCGGCAAACACCAGCGCCAGGGCCAGGAGGAGATACATCCCCTGGGAGACCTGGGCAACCTGCGGCCAATACCACGCCGTGGCGAGTAAAGCCACACCAATAGGAGTCACGGGGTTCAGTACGACGAGCCCCTTCGCGGCGGCCAGCCGGGAAAGCTCCAGCCCGCCGAGAAGGAGGATCACCACGAGCACGGCCGCCAGCAGCGTCGCCTGGACACGACTGTCGTCGGCGTGCGAGACCGTCAGCGAGCCATCCAGCCAGGCGTCCAGGACGACAAGGCCGACCAGCAGGACGGTCATCAAGGTCCCAAAAAGTAGTCTGTGCTTGAGCATGAAGAAATGGAATATTGGAAGAATGGAATGTTGGCATGATGGGTGCAGGCGTGGCGCGACCCAATGTACCAATACTCCATCATTCCATCATTCCACCATTCCATCATTCCATTCTTCCAATCGCCCCGAACCGCCGATCGCGGCGGGCATAGGCCAGCAGGGCCGCCTCCAACGACTCCCGGTCGAACTGGGGCCAGAGAACATCCGTCACGTAGAACTCACTGTAGGAAATCTGCCAGAGCAAGAAATTGCTGACGCGCAGCTCGCTGGCCGTGCGGATCAGCAGATCGGGATCGGCCAATCCCGCGGTGTACAGGTGCGCGCTGATACAGGCCTCGTCGATGTCCCCCAGGCGCAGCCGGCCGTCTTTGTGCGCCTGGGCGATGGCCCGCATGGCATCGACGATCTCCGTCCGCCCGCCGTAATTGAGGGCCAGGGCCAGCACCATGCCCGTGTTCTTTTGCGTCAGCTCCATCGTCTCCCGCAAGGCATCGCTGACCATGGTGGGCAGGCCCGCCACCCGGCCCAGGTGCACCAGCTTGACGTTGTTCCGCATCAGGCTCGGCCGAATCCCGACCAGGTAATCGGCATAGAGGTGCATCAGAGCGTTGACTTCCGCCTTGGGCCGCTTCCAGTTCTCGATGCTGAAGGAGTACAGCGTCAGCGACCGCATGCCGAAGTCGACGCAGCACTGGGCGATCTGCTCCGCGGTCCTGGCCCCCTGCCGGTGTCCCTCATACCGGGGCAGATTCTGGCGTTGCGCCCAGCGCCCGTTGCCGTCCATGATGATGGCGATATGACGCGGCAACTGCGCCGGCTCCAATCCCAGCCGCCCCGCCGTCTCGGCCAACTGCTGATCCATATCGTTGGGAGTCATAGGTGCAAAACGCAAACAGGAGACAATTTCGAAATCCGAATTTCGAAGTCCGAAACACGCACCAAAGACCAAAACCCAAATTCGCCAAACGGGCCTGCG
>VGYL01000362.1 GCA_016872975.1 Planctomycetota bacterium | reverse complement strand
AGGCCCTGCGACGGCTGAAGGCCCTGTGCGAGGAGTTCGGGGTCCCCTACCGCTACCAGGATCTCGCGGCGGCGCTGGCGGAGTTCAGAACCGATACTTGTCGATCGGCTGCGGGACCTTGTCCTGGGGATGGCGCAGGTTGATGTACTTGGCCCCCGCGCTGAGCGAGCCGAAATCCCGATAGTAAGCATAGAGTTTCGCCAGCTTCTGCTCGTCGGTGGCCTCGGCGTACTTGGTCCACTCCCCGAGCGCAGCGCCCCAGATGATCTGCGTGTCGTCCTTGGAGCGGAGCACGAGGTGCGGCTCGCGGGGGTTCCGGCGGCCGTTGAAGTTGCGGACGTCGATGCTGGCGACCTGCTCCAGGAGCCGGTGCGGCGGCGTCACCTGGGCGTCCATCCGCTGCAACAGCAGGACCAGGGCGACCCCGGCCGCCAGATCCTGCTGGTCGAACATCTGGCCGGGCAAAGGAATCCGGCGATTGTAGTCCACGTTCTTGATCTCGACGATCGGCAGGTGCGGCATCGGCCGGTGGTCCAGCACGATCAGATCGGCATCGAGGTACCGTTTCACGCGGTCTTCCGGCACATCGATCAGGGCGACGGGCTTGCGCCAGCGGGCCCGGACGCGGACCTCGTTGTGCGTCGCCCGGACGTCGACGTCGGTGAGCCAGACCATCGGAGCCAGGTTGCGGGCGACGACGGCAGCCGTCTCTTCCGTCAGCGGGAAGCGTTTGCCGCCGGCGACCTCGGCGACGCGCTCCCGCAGGTCGTATCGGGCCCACGCCGGGACGCCGACCAACACCAGCGATCCTTCCTCGGCCGCCCCGATCGTCCGGACATACGCCTCGGCGTAGCGCAGAAACGCGCCCGACGCCGCCAGAAAGCCGATCACGGCGATCACCTTCACAATCGCCACCCAATTCCAGTCCCGCAGCGTCGAGCGCCGGGCCCGGGAATTCCTCCAGGAGCGAATCCGCTCCACCAGACTGATCTTCTGCGTTCTCCGCGCCACGTGCCGCCTCAACTCCAAGAGCCTATTGTCGACCTGCGGTCCCGGACGGCGGCATCGCCTGCCGCTCCGGCCGAATCCCGAATCGCCAAGTCAGAAGTCATACATCTCACTTTCTTCTCTGCGCCAGCGCCGTCCGGACGATCCCCACACAGAGATCGCTCATCGAAAGCCCGATCCGCGCAGCCGCCTTCGGGAGCAACGAGTGGCTGGTGAAGCCGGGGATGGTGTTCACCTCCAGCACGTACGGCGTCCCGTCTTCGGTCAGGATGAAATCCACGCGGGCGAAATCCCGGCAACCCAACGCCTCGAAGCAAGCCAGGGCCGCCCGCTGAACCCGGGTCCGCACCGCCGGGTCCTCGATCGTATCGAAGAGGTACTCCGTCCGGTTGTCCACGTACTTGGCGTGGTAGTCATAAAACGCCGCCTGGCTGCGGATCTCGATGATCGGCAGGGCCTGGCGCCCGAGGACGCCGACCGTGATCTCCCGCCCCGGGATCAGCGACTCGATCATGCAATCGCCAAACTCCGCCAACACCCGCTGGGCCGCCGTAATAGCCTCCCGGCGACTGTCGATCAGGTGCACCCCGACACTGCTGCCCTGCCGGATCGGCTTGACCACCAAACGTTCGCCCAGTCCCCGCAACCGGTCCTCCAACTCCTCCGGCTCCAGGACGCCGGAGTACTCGACCGCCGCCGGGACCTCCACGCCGGCGCCGGCGAAGAGCCGTTTGCTCGCCATCTTGTCGAACGCCAGCCGGCTGGCAGCGGGGCCGCTGCCGGTGTAGGCCAAGCCGCGATCTTCGAAGACCTGCTGGAGTTGCCCATCCTCGCCAAACTCGCCGTGCAGGGCCAGGAAGAAGATGTCGATATCCCGGCGGTCGAGGACCTGCATCTCCTGGGGTCCGATATCCGATGGAACTACCTCCACCCCGGCCCGTTCCAGCGCCTCGGCGACGCACCGGCCGCTCTCCAGGCTCACCTGGCGCTCGCGCCCGACCCCGCCCCGCAGAACAGCAACTTTGATCTGCTCCGGGACATTTGAAGGTTGATGGTTGATGGTTGATGGTTGATGTTCAGAAAGCTGCTTTATCATCGTCGGTCTCTTCCGCGTTGGGAGGTTCTTACCCCGGCTGTGAAGATGGCGGTCAACGCGTTGGACTCCTCTAACAAGGCACTCACCCGTTTCTCTGGAAGAAGCTCACCTTCAATAATCAACTCAAGCCAGAAGCAAGTCTCATCCGCTTCTTCCGCCACGGTCCCGAGCTTGGCCGCGAATTCCGCTTTAGACCGCGCGCGACACGCCGCCCGGTAGTTCGCCCCGACGGAGGTCCCACTGCGGACTAACTGACCCCCAATCGCGCGTCCGACAATCGTCCTCGGCAACGCTCCCACCAGTTTCATTACCCGCAAAGCAAATTGTTTGGTTCTGGCCTTCAGTTCCTCGCTATTCATCCATCGCGCTCCAGGAAATCAAACATCAACCATCAACCATCAAACTTGCAGGGGCTACTGCCAAACCTCCAGCTCGAGCTCCAACTCGACCTCGAACTGCTCGCGGACCTTCTGCCGGACCGTCTCGATCAATCGCATCACGTCCCGGCTCGTACAGCCCTTCCTGGCGACGATGAAATTCGCGTGCTTTTCGCTGACGACCGCCCCGCCGACCTGAAAGCCTTTGAGGCCCGCCCGGTCGATCAAGGCCCCGGCGGCCGCGCCCGGCGGATTCTTGAACACGCAGCCGCAGTTGCGCGTGTTCAATGGCTGGCTGTTCTTCTTGTAGATCCAGCTCTCTTTGACCGTGCGCATGATCTGCTCGGGGTCGGCCTCCGTCAGCCTGAGCTGGGCGTTCAGAATGAAGCGGGCCCGGATGTTCACGGAGCGATAGTCGAAGATCAACTCGGGTTTCTGCTTCTCGTGGATGTTGCCGTGGATGTCCATCAGCATCACGGTGTCGACGGCCGAGCCGATGTCGCCGAAACTGCCGCCGGCGTTCATCCGGACCGCCCCGCCGAGGGAGCCGGGGATTCCCGTCAGCCCTTCGACGCCGGAAAGCCCTTTCTCGACGCAATCCAGTACGAGCTTGCCGAGCTCGGCCCCCGCCCAGGCGACGACCTTGTGGCCCTCGAACTGCATCCGGCCGAACTCCTCGCCCTCCAGCTTGATGACCGCCCCGCGCACCCCGTCGTCGCTCACCAACAGGTTCGATCCGAAGCCCAGGACATGGATCTGCAGGTGGCTCTCGTTGCACCGCCGGACGATCTCCTTGAGGTCCTTGACGTTCCGCGGCCGGATGAAATAGTCCGCCGGACCGCCCAGCCGATACCAGGTATGCGGGGCCAGCGGATGGTCCTGCTCAATGGTCTCTTCGAAGCCGCTGAATATACTCATCCGCCACCTTCCACACATCTCCGGCGCCCATCGTGACCACGACATCGCCGGCACGAACATTCTGCTCCAGACAATCGCACACCTCGCCCAGGCTGGCCAGGTACCGGGCGTCGGCCCCCTGCCCGCGGATGCGTTCGGCCAGGATCGTGGCGCTGACGGCGTTGCGGCTGGCCTCCGTGTCGCGTGCGGCGAAGATCTCGGGGATCAGGACCATGTCGGCGTCGGCAAAACTCGACGCAAACTCGTCCAACAGCGACCGCGTCCGGCTGTACTGGTGGGCCTGGAAGACGCACCAGAGCCGTCCCGGCTGGTAGCGCTCGCGGATTGCCCGCAGGCTGGCCCTGATTTTCGTGGGATGGTGTGCGTAGTCGTCGATCACCGAAACGCCGGCGAATTGGCCCCGCAGCGTCAGCCGCCGGTCCATACCCTCGAATCCGCCGATGATCTCGAGGACCCGCTGGGGCTCGACCCCCAGGCTGACCACGATCGCGATCACCGCCATGGCGTTGTGGACATTGTGCAGGCCCGGCAGGGCAATCCGGGTGGAACCCAGCCGCTCCCCCTGCCGGTACACGTCAAAGTGATAGTAGCCCGCGGTCTGTTGGATGTTCCGGGCGTAGAAGTCGCAGCCCGAATCGAGGCCGAACGTCACAACCGACCGTGAAGCGGTCGCGGTTGCGAGGCTCGTTACGTCCGACGTCCCAAACGACGAGTCGCGCAACCGCAACCGTTCTACGACTCTGGCCACGTTCGGGTCCTGGCCGTTGGCCGCGATCAGGCCGTCCGGCTTGACCCCGCAGGCAAACTGGTAGAACGATTCGACGATGTCCTCTTCGTCCTTGTAACAATCCAAATGGTCCCGCTCGATGTTCAGCAGGCAGGCGATCCGGGGCTTGAGGTTCTGGAAGCTGCGGTCGTACTCGCAGGCCTCGGCCACGAACCATTCGCTGTCGCCGCTGCCGGAGGAGCCGCCCAGTTGCCCGCTGTCGGCCCCGACGACGAAATTCACGTCCACGCCGGCCTGCTTGAGGCAGTGGACCAGCCAGCCGGTCGTGGTGCTCTTGCCGTGCGTGCCGCTGACGGCGATCCCCTCGAAAGAATTCATCAGCTCGCCGAGAAACTGGGCGTACTTGTAGACGTGACAGCCCCGCGCACGGGCCAGTTGCAGCTCCGGATTGCTCTCGCGAATCGCCGCTGAGATCACGACCGTATCCGTACCCGGCCCCAGGTGCTCGGCGCTGTGGCCGACGTGAATGTCGGCGCCCAGCCGGTTCAACCGGGCGGTGGCGGCGCCGCCCGCCTGGTCGGAACCGGTCACCAGCGCCTTCTTCTCCAGAAGAAAGCGGGCCAGCCCACTCATACCGACCCCGCCGGCCCCGATGAAATGGTACCGTGCGCCTGCCATTTTGAGTCGATTCATCGTCTCCACCACCTCGTACCGGTGAGCCGCTCTGACGATCGTGGCATCGGCGGAAGGAGTCCGGTTCCACGAAGGACAGACGTTGCCCTTGGGACCGGCCCCCGAACACGGCACGTCGCGCCCCGAATCCTCAAGTCCGGGCCACGAATCGTATCTGGGGTCCCCAAAATCCGTGCGGCTCATTGCATCCTTTCGCAAAAACCCATCCATGGTAAAATATCGGCAGAGTGTAGCACAAACCCACAGCCAAAAAAAGCGCAAATCGCCCTCGTTGCCGTAAACTCGCGCTCTTACCAGTGCGTGTGATTTCTCTTGACCGGCCTGCATCCCCCGCATAGAACGGGATGTCACGCGGGGAGAGCAAGAGCGGTGTTGCCTTGCGCTCTGCGACGTAGCATACAGGGATCGACAGGCAATTCCTATGAAACGCAGGAGGAGAGCCGTCATGCGGACCGGAAATCGCGTCGTACGAACGTCAATTCTTGCCCAGTTATTGCTCGTCACTTGCGGGTGGAGCCTGGCGTCCGGGGCCTTGGGGCCCAGATCCCTCTCCCCCGCCGGGCTCACCCTGTCATCGGGGACTTACGATGCCGGCGAGTCCCTGCACGTGGGACAACGCCGGATTCCCCTGCTGCGGTCCCGCCAGAAAGTGGCGGTGATCCATGCGCCGGCCGCGGGCCTCAGCATCGCCGCGGTTCCCCAGCAGATCGAGACCGCCGACCGCCTGTACCGTCTTGAGCGGCAGATCCTCCCGGCGCGCGTCGCCGGCGCCGGCGCCCGAGGCGCCGTCACCGTGCTCGAAACGAGGAGATTCTCGTCCGTCGAGGAGCAAGCCAACGCGATGCGCACACTGCAAAAACAGACCGCGGCCAGTGGGGTCGTCCCGGTCTTCATTCACGGGGACAGCGGCCTGGAAATGATCCCGACCGGCAAAATTGCCGTCAAGCTCAAGGTCCCGGACGACCTGGCCGGTCTGGCGGCCGTCAATCGCCGGCTGGGGACCCAGATCGACCGGCGGATTCGCGGCACCGCCGATCAGTACCTCCTGGCGTCGCCCCAAACGACGGTGCGTGAGTTGTTCGATCTCTGCGCGGCCCTGGAACGGGAGCCCGCCATCGAGTGGGCGGAGCCGGATTTCATCAGCCAGGTCGTCCGCCATGCCCGCAAACCCGACGACCCGTTCTTCGACACCCATCAGTGGTATCTCAAGGACATCAACGCCCCCGAGGCCTGGGACATCGTCACCGGCAGCGACCAGATCATCATTGCCATCATCGACGACGGCATGGACCTGCGGCACGAGGACCTCGTCGGCGCCCTGCCCGGCAACGCCCGGGAGATCCCCGGCAACGACCGGGATGACGACGGCAACGGCTGGAAAGACGACGCCAACGGGTGGAACTTTCACGAGGACAACAACAATCCCCATCCCAACTCCCGGTACGACAACCACGGGACGCAGGTGGCGGGCGTCGCGGCCGCGACGGGCAACAACGGCAAAGGAATCGCCGGCTGCGCATTCGGGTGCAAGCTCATGCCCTTGAAAGTCCTCGGCGGGGACCCGAGGGACCAAAAGGAGGATGTCGTCAACACCGCGATTGCCGAGGCGCTCTATTACGCGGCAGGCCAGACCGCCAATGGGAAGGATCAGTGGCGGGGCGCGGACGTGATCTCCATCTCGCTGGGGTTCTCCGAGACGAATATGGTCAACACGGCCCTGCGGTTCGCGGTGCAGCACGGCCGGTACGGCAAGGGCTGCCCGACCTTCTGCGCCTCCGGAAACGACGGCTCCGGGTGGACACCGTACCGGATCGGTGGATTCGAAGCGGGAACGTACCACTTCCGGTGGGAGTTGGCCCGCGACGGCAGCGGCTCGGACGGCCACAATACGGTCTGGCTGGACTCGATCGTCTGGCCGGGCGGGGAC
>VGYL01000361.1 GCA_016872975.1 Planctomycetota bacterium | reverse complement strand
CTGGACCGGCCAACCCATCCTCTGGCCCAACGCGGTCAAGATGGGCATCATCGCCGCCTTCGTAGGCGCGATCCTGTTCGTCAAGAGGCCCTGGTGCCGGGTCCTGTGCCCGCTCGGCGTGATCTTCTCCTCGTTCAACCGCATCTCCGCCTTCTTCCTGCGGGTGGAGCGGCCCGGCTGCACCGACTGCAAACGCTGCCACAAGCTCTGCCAGTACAACATCGACCCCGAAAAGAGCCCCAACGACCTCCGCTGTATCCGCTGCCTCGAGTGCACCCGCTGTCCCTTCGGCGCCCTGACACCCCGGACCATCCTCCCTCGCCGCCCGGCGCCACGGCTGCCCGCCGGCGACACCCCGCCCCAAGCCGCGCCGCAATAGCCGAGGCCGCCCCGGGCCAGCGGAATTCCACCCTCCTTATCCCGTAGAGTGTAGAATAGGGGCGGACTCCGCCCTTGGAGGTAGCCGTGCGGCGAGGTCTCGCCACCAGGCCGACAAGGTATATCGTGATCACCCCGTCGGAGGTGCGACCTCCCTGGTGTTGGGGGGCCGCGAACCGGGGTTCTCTGCCCAGCGGTGAACGGATAAGATGATGGCTACACCTATCTGTTCTGCAAGCGTCAGCCGTCTTGACTTGTACGTTGACGGTTTTGTGCATACAGGGACGTCGTTGATGTAGCCATCAATCCCCTTGGCTTCATCGTCCGGCGTGGCAAGGCGGTACGATCTGCCCAGTTGCTCTGCTACCCTCTTCAGGACCGCCTCTTGAAACGCAAGTCCGACAAACGTTTTGGTTATCACCAAGTCTTCGACCCAATCGCGAACCATGTTCTTGTCAATCCTGACCATGACTCGCTGGAACTCCTCTATCATCGTTTAGATCTTGTCGGTTGCCTCGTCCATTGCCGAGACTGTGACGGCGGACTTCAAGCCTAACCACAAGTTGTTTCCGTGCTCGCATCGGGCGGGGGGACTTCCGGGGCCGGGCATTACTTCAAGCTCTTACGGCTATCCTGCACCAGCCTCTGGGTGTGCGGAGCCGGTCGCTTGGCAAGGGTCACTACCTTCCTGCCTTGGCGGTTCTGACGGCGGGGTGTCGCGGAGCATGGCCTCGGCATCGTAATCATGGCGGGCCGCCAGTCGTTCTTTGATTACGCGGACCTCGGCGACGATGGGGTCCCTCGGGGTTGTCTTCTTTCGTGGCATTCATTGTGGAAAAGCGCTTGGGTTGCCGCCGGAGGCCGGGCTGGCTTCATCCGTGCAAATCCGTGTCACGCTCTTCGCTGTTATTCTTCGTGTCCTTTTCCTGCGGGGGGCTACAGGCCGAGGGCTTTTTGCATTTGTTGGCGGATCAGGGTCAGGCGGGCCAGGTCGCCGCCTTTGACTTCGGCGGTGGCCCAGCCGGTGAAGCCGATCTCGTCGAGGGCCTTCCGCACGTCGGCCCAGGGGATGTCGTCGTCTTCGCTGGTAATGTCGCCGCCTCTGCCCTTGGCCCGGCTGCGGCCTTTGAGGTCCAGCTTGACGCAGCGCCGGCCGAAGGCGCGGATCCACTCGCCCGGCCGGCCGTAGCGCCAGTGGTTGCCGATATCATAGTACATCCCGACCCACGGGCTGTTGAAGCTGTCCACGAACCGGATGAACCGTTCCGGCGTCTGCTCCGGCGGCTGATCGTAATCGTACATCATCCGGTTGCCGACGTTCTCGACGAGGATCATCTGGCCCAGGGCGGCTGCCAGCGGCAGGAGCTTCCGGATCTCCTGGCGGCAGCGTTCCTCGATGATCTCGGTCGGCCCATCCGTGCCCTGGCCGACCACGATCAGGACGCCGCTGCCGCCGGCGGCGTGGGACACGCGCAGGCAGTGCTCGATATTCGCCCGGCCGCGGTTACGTTCCTCTTCTTTTTCGCTCGTGAGCCGTTGCTGCCAGTGGGCGTGGTTGATCGCATTGTGGACGAAGATGCCCGATTCCTGCACGGCGGCGCGGGCCTGTTCGGGCGTGTACTCGCCGGCCTGGTCGAAGTCCACGCCGTCGAAGCCCGCCTCGCCCGCCAGGGACAGCCGCTCGGCGGCCGAGAGCTTTCTGCCTTCGCGCTCCTTCGGGATCATGCCCAGCTTGCAGGCCAGCAGCAGCCGTTTGCCCGCAGGCGGGCTGACGATCCGCGGACTGCCGGCGTCGGCGGCGTAGGCCGGCCCGGTACCGCCCGCGACGGCGGCCACGGCGCCGGCGCTCAAGGTCAAAAAATGGCGACGACCGATCGAACGTTCCGGATGGTCGGCAGCTTGGCTCGACATGAGTTGTCCCCTCGTCTAATGCATCCTGGCCGGTTCTTTGACCAACTTGTGATCCGAACGCACCAAGTATACCCACGTGCCCAGCGGATCGCAAGCCCTGTACAGACCACCCTTACGGGCAGCGGTGGATGACAAACGTTTGGAGTTCCGTGTTTACGCGGGTCCAGAGGTCTTGCGGCGTAGCCGCCTCCAAAGGGAGCCGCGCGAAACGAACAAGGAGGACCGGACTGTCAGACCCGCCTGATGAGTTTTGACGAACAAGTTCGGCAATCCGGATCGGCCGACGGCCGGTCTTCGTAGGGCGAGCGTGGGCCCCCAAACGCGATTCATCGCGTTTGGGGACCCCGTCCCCGCTCGCCTAAGACGTCGTGCGAGGACGCACGACCTACGAAGAGGGCCCTTGGGGGCTTCTGGTTAGCCATTACCGAAGTTGTCTGTCAAAGTTCATAAGGCGGAACTCCGAATGAGCATGGTCATGTAGGGTGTGCTGTGCACACCATCATTCTCCCCGCCGATCCAAATGCTCCGTCGCAAGGAGGCATGGCCCGGGATACCCCACGCGCCACGGACGAATATCCGCCGGCTTTATCCGTGCGCACAATTGGTGTGCACAGCACACCCTACATGGCTCGGAATACCGCCTTCAGAGGGGGGGAGAATCTTCGCACGCAGATTTTCTTGCATCGGAGGGCGAATGGCAACGCCTATAATAGAGCCAGATAACCTCCGCCTGATCTGTCGGAGAAGCAAGGGGCGGGGTCCGAATCCAGGACCTTTTTCGGGGAGACGGCCATGCGAGAGACGTTGCGGATTTGGGTGTGGCTCGTGGCGGGCGTATGGATTCCGTCCAGCGCGGCCCTCACCATCACGGGCGAAGTCGTGGACAGCCAGGCCCGGCCGGTCGCGGGGGCGGAAGTGGTCATGTGCGAGAAAGAGCAGATCGGCTCGCGGGACGACGTGGACGCCCGGATGGTCGGGCCGGTCGTCCGGACCGACGCCGAAGGCCGGTTCGCGTTCGAGGCCCAAGTGACGCAGCAACGTGCGGCCTTTATCGTGGCGCGCAAGCCCGGATTGGCGTATGCCTGGGATTGGCTCACCAGCTCTCCCTACAGCACGCTGACCCGCGTGCATTTCTCGCTGGTCTTGGAGCCGCCGTGCGTGCTGGAGGGGCAGGTCGTCGATCCCAGCGGCAAGCCGGTGGCCGGCGCCCAGGCCCTATTGAGATGCCTGCTGTTCGAGGAAGTCGGCGAAGGCCAGGAGTTCCGGTCGAGCATTATCGAAACATCTCGGCACGCGAGCCACGAGACGCTCCAGCCGGCTGGGGTCCAGGTGGAACGTATAGACGTTTCGAGCTACGTGGCGAAAACCGCGGTAGGGATCGAGAAACGCGCGGGTGTCCTCTGAAATGACCGCAGGCCGCACACCGGGCATCTCCTCCGCCATCTGGCGCAAGAGGGCTTTGTGCCAGTGCTCACCGGACGGTCTGGCTCCATCCACCACCGTGGCGATCCGCTCAAAGATCCGCTCCAAACCGCCATAGAACCCGTGCAGATTCAGGGCCACGGCATCGAGGTAGAAGTCATCGGTAGAAAGCCGGGCACGCCGCCATCCTTCCTCAATACGGGCGAGTACGCGCTGGATTTCCACCAGCTCGTTGCGAATGGACGCCGCCAGTTCCTGCAAGCGCTCGGTCACAACTCGATGCCCTCCCGCTCGATGACAGCTCGCAACGTCGCCGGGCATTGATCCGGATCGACCAGGTCCACGGCGATCTCCGTGCTCAAGCTCGTCACGGCCGCGACCGCCTCATAGAAGCGGTCCGGCGGCACGCCCCAGGCCGCCAGGTCGACGTCGGACCAACGCGTGAACGAAGACCGTTGCGTCGCCGACCCAAAGAGGACGACCCGACGAGCGTCGAATTCCCGACGAAGCTGTTGGGCGGCGTTCCGCGCCAGCTCTTGGGCTTGTTGCCAGCGTTCCTCGACTTGGGCATCAGCGGACGCCTGCCGTTGGCGTATGGCTGCGCCCGGATCATAGGCACGCCATTCATCCCCTTTGAGGTCCAAGGCGGTCTTGGCCATTGGGTCATCCTGCACAAAGCATCTGTTGTCGGTCATTCACTACAATCCCCATTGTACCGGCTCTCCTTGGCTCGTCAATTGCCGAAAGCCGGTGGTTGCCAGGGACCACGCCCGGCGGTATAGTTGTCCCTGATGTTTGCGGTGACGCCGGAAGGCGTCTCGCGGTATGGGCGCGAGTGCCCTGAGTCATGGGGCCGTCTTCGTTCTGTTTTCACGGGCGCTCGCGCCTGTGATACTCACGGGCAAGATGCCCATGCTACTAGGCTCTTACGAGCACACTACAAACAACGGGAGGACCATTATGAATCGTCGGGAGTTTTTGCGGGGTGCGGCGGCGGGGGCGGCTTTGAGTACGGCGGTGGGGGGCTTTGTACCCTTGTACGCGCAGACGAAGGTCCGGCGCACGGGACTGATCGGGCCGGGGTGGTACGGCAAGAGCGCGCACTTTCGGCTGCTGCAGATCGAGCCGGTCGAAGTGGTCGCCGTGTGCGACGTGGACAAGAGGATGGCGGCCCAGGCGGCCGAGATGATCGCGGCCCGGCAGAAGTCCGGCAAGGCCCCGCGGATCTTCCACGACTATCGCGCGATGCTCAAGCAGGAGCAGTTCGATATCGTGCACGTCGCGACGCCGGACCATTGGCACGCGCTGCCCATGATCGCCGCGGTCAAGGCGGGGGCCGATGTCTACGTCGAGAAGCCGATCAGCGTGGACGTCGTCGAGGGTCAGGCCATGCTGGCGGCGGCCCGCAAGTATGGGCGGGTCGTGCAGGTCAACATGCAGCGGCGGAGCACGCCGCACCTGGTCGAGGCCAAAGAGCGGGTCATCAAGGAGGGCCGGCTGGGCAAGGTCGCCTATGCCGAGGTTTGCTGCTACTATCACATGCGCAACCGCAGCACCGCGGCTGACACGGCCCCGCCGGAGCATCTGGACTACGAGATGTGGACCGGTCCGGCCCCGATGCGGCCGTACACCCCGATCCACCACCCACGCGGCTGGCGGGCCTTCATGGAGTACGGCAACGGCATCGTCGGCGATATGTGTGTGCACATGCTCGACATGGTCCGCTGGCTACTGGACCTGGGTTGGCCCAAGCAGGTCAGCTCTTCCGGCGGCATCCTGGTGGACAAGAACAGCCGGGCCAATATCACGGACACGCAGACCGCCACGTTTGAGTTCCCCGAGCTGCCCATCGTCTGGACCCATCGCACCTGGGGCACCGCGCCCGATCCGGAGTATCCCTGGGCGGCCTTCATTTACGGGGACAAGGGCACCCTCAAAGCCGATGTCCACAAATATGAGTTCATCCCGCAGGGCAAGGGCGAGAAGCTCCAGGGCAAGGCCCTCTTCGAGTACGACAAGTACCCGGAGGATGAGACCGAGAAAGACCTGGAACGCCACGTCGCCTCCGCGATGCGGCGCCACTGGCGGAACTTCCTCGACATGGTGGACACCCGCGGCCGGCCGGTCTCGGACATCGAGCAGGGTTACATCACCGCCACCTCCTGCATCCTGGCCAACGTCGCCTGCCAACTCGGACGAATGCTGGTCTGGGACCCGGAGAAAGGCCAGGTCGTTGGCGACGCCCAGGCCAATCGCCTGCTGGCGCGGCCATATCGCAGTCCCTGGGTGCATCCCGATCCGCGCCAAGTCTGACCGACCGGCAGAGTTGTGGAGCGTCCGTCGGTTGCGCGGTTCGTCTCGCAGGACGTCTGACGTCCCACGTCGCGAGTCGCGCAACCGCCACCGCTTCACGATCTTGTAGCACCGTCCGATAAGGAGTTCCTGCGCAGTCCTGATATTTTCTGTGCGCGGCGCTAAAAAAGATTTCCCTTGTCGTGCACCGTCGGGTACACTCGCGGCATGCTGGTTCGGGAGCAACTGCGATGCCGTTGTTGACAGTGTACTTTCAGCTTCATCAGCCGTACCGGTTGCACCCTGACGGCGTGACCCTTCTCTGGGAGGAGAAGAACCGGGAGATCTTCACGCAGCGGGCCGAGAAGTGTTACCTGCCGACGATCCGTTTGTTCTCGGACCTGGTCCATGCCCACTACGACTTCAAGATCAGCCTGGGCATCTCGGGGACCTTCCTGGAACAGGCCGAAGCCTACCAGCCCGAGGTCGTCGAGGCCCTGAAGGGATTGCTCAACGTCGGCCAGAACACCCGGCAGGTCGAATTCGTGGAGCAGCCGTATTACTACTCCACCGCCTCCTTCTTCGCCGATCCGCGCAAGACCGAGTTCAAGGAGCAGGTTTCGCTTCACCGCCAGCGCATGAACGATGTCTTTGGGGTCAAGCCGAGCGCCTTTGTGAACACGGCCCTGTCCTACAGCAACGAGGTGGCCAACATCGTGGCGGACATGGGCTTCCGCGCCATCCTCTGCGAGCCCGGGGACAAGACGCT
>VGYL01000360.1 GCA_016872975.1 Planctomycetota bacterium | reverse complement strand
CTCGCGCAGCCGATGCAAGAGCGGATATGGGTCCGCCAGGAATTCCCGCGAAACCAGGAGATGATCGAATTCCCTATCAGATGCGTCCGTCATGATGACAACGCCTCTCACTCGTAGATCACAACCACGTTGCCGATTTCGCCAAAATCCACATCCAGGCGGTCGCCCGGCGCCGCGAAGAAATGCCCGGTGCACGTACCGGTGCTGACGAACTCGCCAACGCGCAGGCCCTTGCCGCGCAGGCGCAGCCAGTTGGCCATCCAGGTCAGGGAGGTGAGGGGATTCCCCATCGCCGCCCGGCCGTAGCCCGACTTCATGTACACCCCGTTCAGTGAGAGGTCGATCCTGGCGTTGGGTAGATCGAACCGCCGCCAATCACGGATCGGTGCGCCGTGGACGAACGCGGCCGCGCCGCCGTTATCCATCGAGGACCCTTGGTAACCACTGGCGCCGTACCAATCGTCAAAGACGGTATCGCCGATCTCGAGCGCGGGAAGCAGCGACTCGACAGCCTCGGCCACCTCCATTTCGGAGTAAACGGCATCGCGCGGTGGAAGGTCGGCCCCCATTCGAAAGGCAAACTCGCACTCGGAGCATCGGTAGTTGATGAAGAGACTCGATGGCAAACGGGCCGGACTTTCGTAGACACCCTTGCGGCTGAGCAGCCCCGGCGCCGGTCCGGGCACGCCTTCCGCACGCCTGATTTCTTCGGCTGCGGCCCCGATCTTCCAGCCTGCTGATGGCCAAGCGAGCCTTTCGTTGAGCCGCTCCATCACCGCCATCACCGTTTCCCAGTTGCGGGTCTTGAGCCGCTCGGGAAGGCTGGCGCTGCGGTGCTCGAGGCGACCGCGCGCGATGATCTCGACGACCTCCTCTAGCTCGTCCGACGTCAGCGGTGTTTCGCGCTGACAGCGGATGCCTTTGCCCGGCAGCGTGGGCCCGTGAATGCGCCGGCCCCACTGCGTGATCTCCGATGCCCCCGGCGCAGCGCTCGGGATGCTCGATGGGTCACCTCCCGGAGAACTCGTGTCTCCTTGCCCATGTGTCATTGTCCTGCTCCTCCGGGGCTACCTGAGGCTGGAAGCGCCTGCAGGTAATCTGCGATTTGCAGGCCCGCCATCTCTGCGGCCAGTCGGACGTTTTGTGCGACGTCCGATGTCAACACCAGTGGCTCGCGTTGCGCTCTGCACTGATTCTCGAATTCGCGTTCGCCGGGCATGGTGATGCGATCGACGCCCGCGGCCGCGGGGGCGGCATGAATCTCAGCGATGAGCGCGTCGACGCGCTCGAGAAACGCCTCCCGCGGCCCGAACACGGCCGGATCGATGGCGATGAACGCTGCGCCGTGCTGCGTGGGTTGGTCAGGCGGGATAAACATCCACGAGCCGACACCGAAGGTCACCGCCGCGCCGCTGAGCAGGCCTGCAAGAGTTTCAACGAGCAGGGCCAGCCCGAAACCCTTGTAGCCGCCGACCGGAACCAGAGCCGCTCTCTCCGGGTATAGCCCGGCATCGGTCGTCGGCAAACCGTCGAGCCCAACGATCCAGTTGTCCGGGATCGGCCTGCCTTGCTGGCGTGCCTGATACACTTTGCCCCCGGCGACCGTACTGAGGGCCATATCGAGTAGGATCGGCGGATGCCTGGAGGCGGGAAGGGCATAGGCGAAGGGGTTGGTGCCAACGACCGCTTGTCGCGCCCCCGGCGCGATGACCGAGGGCGTATCGTTGGCAACGCTGATGCCGATCAGACCGGCCTTCGCGGCCTGCAATGAGTAGTAACCCGCCGCCGCGAAGTGTCCGCTATTGCGCACGCCGACATACGAAATGCCGGACAACGCGGCCTTTGCGATGGCGATCCGCATCGCGAAAACCCCGACGAGCATCCCCAGGGATGAGTCGCCATCGACCAACGCCCATGCCGGGCCTTCGCTGAGCACACGTGGCTGGCCGTGGGGTCGCGCTCCGCCACCTTTGAGCCGCCTGAAATATCCCGGCAGCAGCTTGACCCCGTGCGTGGTCACGCCGAACTCGTCGGCGGTCGCCAGCACATCCGCCGCGGTTTCGGCATCGGACGACGTCAGGCCCGCCGCCATGAACGCATCCCGGATAAAGCGCCGCAGCGCGGGAGCCGCAATCGTCATTGCCTCACTGTGCATGGTTGCCCTCATTCGTGCGTTCATAGGTCCTGCTGACGCAAGCGCAGCCAATTCATCGTCGCCACCCCTTACAGCGCCAGCGGATAGCGCCCGGCGATCTTTGCTTCATCGAGCATCGCGATGACGTTCTCCAGCGGCACATCGGGCTGGATGCAGTGCACCGACGCCAGGATGTAGCCGCCGCCCGGCCCCAGATCCTTGATCCGCCGGCGCACCTCGGCGCGCACGTCTGCGGGGGTCCCGTGCGGCAGCACCCACCCCGTGTCGATCGCGCCGCAGAACGAAAGCCGGTCGCCGAACTCGCGTTTGAGCCGCGCCGTGTCGCCCATATCACCGGCGTTGACCTGAACCAGGTCGCCCAGCAGCGGGTAGATGTTGCCGTCAGAGTGGTAGAAGACCTTGGCCTTTGTCCGCTTCTTGATTTCCTGGTAGATTTCCGCATGGAACGGCTTGATCATCCGCCGGTACATTCGGGGCGAGATCAGCGTCGCGGTTTGGGAGCCGAGGTCGTCGCCGGTAACCACGACATCAATGTAGTCCCCCGCCTCCTCCAGCAGCCGGATCACGCTCGCCTTCATCAGATCGGTGATCTTGCGCAGCAGCGCCAGGGCAAAGTCCGGGTCGCCGGCCAGATCGAGCAGCCACTGCTCGACCCCGCGCGACACGTAGGCCTGTTCGAACGGCGAGACGCCGCTCAGAGCCACCACGGCGTACCCGGCGTCCCGGATCGCCTTCGCCCGCTCAGCCAGTCCGACGAACCGGCTCGGATGCGCCAGGTCGGGCCATGCGTAGCGGTCGAGATCGGCGATGGTGGCGGTGCGAATCGGCGAGTCAACGACCTCGTAGTAGATGACGCCGGGCCGGCGTTCCCACAGGCTGCCCCAGCCATCCACGTAGGCGTCGGCTGAGACGTCGTGCGCCAGCGGCGCGGGCGCGGGGCCTGGGATCAAAGGGCGGCCGTCCGAGCCGGACCAGGCCAGCACCTCCTCGTCCATCAGCACGTACTGCAGGCCGCGCCAGAAGACCGTGGTTTCGCGCTGGATGCCCAGGTGAGCCTTGAGCTTCTCGTAGCCCGGCGCCAGCATCGTCGTCGCACCGGAGGTGCCGAAGAAGATCGGTACGCGATCCGGTTCCTCATGGTTCAGCGCGCACAGGACGCGCTCTCTCGAAGTCAACATGTGATTTTCCTCCTCTACCGGGGCTGAAGTAGGATTCCCATGTGTCCATGGTCGGCCTGGCAGGTGTCTACCACGACCCGCTCCCGTTCAGGCTATGCATCACGATAGGTCCCGATTTCCAGGCCTCGTTCGACGAAGTACCTGTACGTCTCGTAGTTCACCAGGGGGGAGACGCTGTGATCCACCTGCAGGACATAGCCGCTGCCGGCCATGGCGCCGGGCAGCTTCTCCAGCAGTTGGGCCTCGACGGCCTCCAGATCGTTCGTTTCCAGGACCCGCTCGTCCATGCCGCCGATCAGGGCGATCTGGTCACCGAACCGTTTCTTCAGTTTGAGCAGATCCATGCCCGCCTTGATTTCGATGGGCTGCAGGCAGTTGATGCCCGCCTCGATCAGGGCGGGGATGAGTGCCTCGACGTAGCCGTCGCAGTGCAGCACCACCGGCAGCCCGCGGCTGTGGACGAAGTCGAAGAGTTTCTTGTGCGCCGGATAGATCATCGCCCGATACATGGCCGGGGACATGAACGGCCGGTTTTTGAAGCCGAGATCGTCCCACACCCAAAGACCGTCCGGCAGACCCTCCCGCTCGAAGAGGATCTCCAGAAGGTGAACCGTGAGGGTGGCGTAGAAGGTCGGCCATTTCGGTCACCCAATCGGGATCGAGCGCCATGCCCGCCAGCAGGTGCTCGTGACCGCACAGGGGCGACATCCGGTCGAACGCGCCGACGACGCCGCAGGTCATGAAGCGTTGATCCCTGGCGCACTTCGTTCGCACTTCCCGATAACTGCCGAAGTCGAGCCGCCGCTCGTAGCTCCGTTCGTCGAGCAGATGGGGGCGGATGTGCTCCTCCCAGCTCCAGCGGTCTCTTACTGCGAAGTCCACATGTTCAGGCGCGCCGGAACCGTCCTTGAGCCAGCGCAGTAGCGCGCCGTTGCCGTCGCGCACGAGCTTCGCCGACTCTGTTTCTGCCACGAGCTGTTCGCCGGCGTCGAGGTTCGCCATCAAATTGACAATGTGGTAGTTCGCCGGCGTGATCTCGCCGCCGGTTCGGCGCACATCCAGGCCGAAATGGTCGCTGACCATCTCCGGTCGGGCGAAGTGGCCTTCCGCCGACCAACGCTGCGCCGTCTCCTTCCAGTAGACCTCAAACAGGCCGACGCGGTCCACCGGCTGGTGCTTCAGGATGCGATCAAACCGTTCTTTGCTGGTCAACACCATCATGAACTCCCCTATTCGCGTTTGTTGAGTCAATAGCACGCCACGCGAAACTAGGCACGACAGACCAACAAGTGCGATATTGAGATATGGCTGCCCTCGTAGAGAAGGACGCGGATTCGCTGGCATGCCTGGCCCGCACCATCGGTCGGGGATTCTCCTATCCTTTGACAGCGCCCGAGGTGAGACCCTGAACGATGAAGCGCTGCATGACAATGAACAGGATGACCATTGGGACGGTGGCGATCGTGGCCGCAGCCATCATGGATCCCCAAATGAACGAATCGGCAACCAGAAAACCGGCGATTCCCAATGGCAATGTCTTGAGTGCGTTGCTCGTTGTCAGCGAGGCGGCGTAGAGGAACTCATTCCACGAGGTGGTAAACGCGAAGATGGCCGCGGTCACGATGCCGGGCGCCGCCAGCGGCAAGATTACGCGCCCCAGCACCCCGAGGGGGCCACACCCATCTATTCGCGCAGCATCCATCAGTTCCTTGGGTAGCGTCTTGAAGTAGCCATAGAGAAGCCAGGTGCAGAAGGGAATGCTGAACGTCTCATGCGCCAACACCAGCCCAGGGAAGGTCCCGACCAGGCCGATCCGGTTAAGCAGCAGGAACAAGGGGATAAACAGCAGACCCTTGGGAATCACATATGCGAAGAACACAGCCAGCCCCAGCGCGTGGATGCCCCGATATCGGAAGTGGGTTAGGCTAAAGGCCGCCAGGATAGCTACGGCCAGCGCCGTGGCAGTACTGACAAGCGCCAAGACAGTGCTGGTCACGATCCATTGGGTGATCTCGTTCTGCTGCAACAGGGTGATGTAGTTCGTAAGGGTCAAGTGGCGGGGGATCAGCACTTCTGCCGTGTTGAACACGTCCCGGCCTTTCTTCAGCGATGTCAGAAAAATCCAGTAGGGTGGAAAGATGGCGCTGAAGAGAAACAGCGCCAGGGCGGTGTAAAGGATCACTTTCTGTGTCGTAGTAAGTCTTCGGTTGCCGGCAATCATGATTCATCCCCCCAGAGTCTCGGCACCAGCAATAAGATAAAAATGATGATCAGGGGCGTGGCGACGAGTGATACTGCGGTGGCGTAGCCGAAGCGGCTGGCCATGAAGCCAAGCGAAAAGGCGTATGTGACGAAAATGTGGGTGCTGTAGCTCGGCCCACCCCCCGTCATCACCCACAACAGCTCGAAATCGTTGAAAGTCCAGATCGTCGAAAGGATAATAGTGACCAACATGACTGCGCGGACACCCGGCAGGGTAATGTGTCGGATGCGCTGCCGGATCGAGGCGCCGTCGATCTCCGCCGCCTCGTAAAGCTCCGCCGAGATCGTCTGCATCCCGGCGAGGATGGTGATGGCAAAAAACGGCACCCCGCGCCAGGCATTGGCGATGATGACCGCCAAGCGAGCCAGCATCTTGTCGGAGAGCCAGGCGGGCGGAATATCCACCAGGCCGAGCTGGTACAGGACGAAGTTGATGATGCCCCCGGACTGATCGAACATCCAGCGCCATGTCAAGCCCACGACCAGCGTGGGGATAATCCAGGGAATCAGCATCCAACCCCGAAAAAGGCCGCGGGCGGCAATCTGTTCGTTGAGAATGAGTGCGAGTACAAAGCCCAGCACGGTCTTTAGGATGACCGAACCCACCGCATACATGATGGTGTTAGCGAAAACTTCCAGGAAAGCCTGGTCCTTGGTGAAAAGCTCGATGTAATTGCCGAGGCCAATGAATTTGCCGGGTGTACCGATGGTCTTCGACTGTAGGCTGACCATAAACGCTGAAAGGATGGGGTACAAGAGCAGCCCCAACAGGACAATCACCAATGGCAGCACCAGGATGACGCCCAGCGTCGACTGTTCGAACTTCGTCCCGCGGAACGCAGACAGGGCGTTGCCTCGTGGGCGGTCGCGGCGTAGAACGCCGGTGCCTCGGTCCATGATATCTCCTCCGAGAATGGCTGTCCATCACTTGCCAGGGTGGTCGAGGTCGGCGTTGCCTACCGGCTCGACACTTGCACACTGCAGCGCGAGCCTCGGCGGCTCATGCCAACCTCTTTCTTACGCCTACCAGATGATGCCAGTCAGGGCAGACGCCAGTGTAGTCGGGGACGCCTGCCCTGACTGGCGAACATCTACTGACTATCTTTCTGGATACGCTCGATCGTTGAGATGGCCTCAGCGATGGCCTTATCCGCCGTCCAGTTGTCGGACAGGACGCGGGACACCATCTTG
>VGYL01000359.1 GCA_016872975.1 Planctomycetota bacterium | reverse complement strand
AGGATCTTTGCTGGTGGGTGGGGTTGAGAACTCGTCCCCTGCAGGGCTTCTGCATTGCGAAACGCTGCGGCGCGCGTAGTGGCGGAAGCTTCCATGGCCGAAGCGGAACTGGCCGTTGAGTTTTTCTCGATCCGGCGGCGAGAAACCTCCCCTGTGTCGGGATCAACGAAATCAATGCCGCCCGGAAACACCGGGAGGGGAAATGTGCTGCCCTCAGCCTCCTGCTGTGCCTGGGTAGTCGTCGCGGACAAACCCAGCTCGCGCGCAGTGTATGACCTACTTGGAGGCAAGCTGCTTGATGTCTCTGCCGTGGGCCCAGATGTTGTTGCGGATGTCGGACTAGCTGTCGGTGACGCAATGCTCTGGCTCCAATCGGTGTACGGCAAAGCGGGGCGTGATGCCGACTCAGTAGTTAGCGGATCAGGTGTTGGCTCTGACATCCTCGGCAATTGATTGGCGGCTTCTATCCGGGTACCAGACAACGGAGACGACTCCGCGAGCTTCTGCAAGGTCTGACGGACCTCGGCAATGCCTGATGCGGTGATGTAGGGGTTCTGACTTAGCGCCTCATCGGATAGTTCACTCACTAGCCACTGGCCGAAGCGCTCGAGAGCTCGGGTAGTTGCGTCTGATAGCCCCAGCTCCCGCACCCTGTATGGCTTCGGCTTCTTAGGGAACGAGCGGGTCGCAGGCTGTGATGTGTGATCGAGTGGGATTGCGGATGTCGGACCAGCTGTCGGTGACGTAATGCTCTGGCGTTTCTCAGTGTGCGTAAAAACGGGACGTGATCCCGATTCATCTGCTGATGCCGGCGGCGAGTCTTGTGTGGATACACTCGTGGCGGTGACCAGCTGATGAGTGGAAGCGAATCGTCCCAAAGCGCAGCGAATTTCAGATACCTTCTGTGGAGTCAGGTGGGGGTTCTGGAGAAGCTCTTCATCAGACAAGTCTATGATCTGGCCTATTGTGGTGTGCCCAAAGCGTTCCAAGGCATGGTTCGTTGCAGGTGATAGCTTGAGGCAGCGTACGCTAAGCTGCGCCCATGGGGATGGCCGAGATGCTGGTACCGCGGCAAGCCCAGCCGAGGTTTCCTCTCGACCGACAGGGTCTATTCTTGGTGCTTCTCCCTGTTCGCGCTCTCTCTGCCGCATGCGCCTTCCTCCTAAGCGCCATTGTGATCTATAGTTGGCATATCAAGCACGCATGCTCGTCATCATCATCGAAGTCGCCGGTGAATGCCTGGGCAAGCGTCTTTGGCCGGCGACGCTTAGCCGCTTGCATCTTCCGTACCGCTTCTTCGCGCTTGATCTGTTCGATCCGCTCCGGCCGTCCCAAATCATTCAGGCTTTCGGATTGAGTCCAGGTGAAGCCTTCCTCAGGTTTTTCATATCTCTTGGCTTCTGCGAATAGAGTCGGATGGTTCTCCATCAGACCAACCCACTCGATGCGTCTTTGAAAGAAGCAGAAGTAGCAACCGGAGCGAGTACGCCAAGCATAGTAGCTCGGTAGTCCGATACCAGCATCATCCAGAATTCGCAATACATCAGACTTGGTGATGCCATCATCCTTAAATGGGTAGACTGCCGTAATGTTGGGCTTGGTTGAGATGTAGCCTTCGCGATGTTCATCGGCGCGGATGCCGACGTAAAGGCAGACTTGGTCATCCTTGATGTAGTCCTCAAAGGGCTCAATTTTCAGTTTTTGAGTGCACCATCGCTGAGCAGGTGAAGGTAGGTAACCGCGTCGCAGCCTTAAGTGATGGTCGAAACCCCGTTCTCCCAGACCCGACGACAATCGAGTAATCGACTTTCCGAGATAAGCCTCAATGCGCGATAGATACTCGTACGTCTCATTAAGTTCCTTGTGGGTATCACAAAAAACATACTCCATCTCGATCTCTGGATGATGGTCGCGCATGTAGATGGCAAGCGCAGTACTGTCCTTGCCGCCGGAGAGCAGCAGGATGTGCCGAATTTGACGCTCATCCACGTTGCAAATCCTCGCCAGGTTGCAGATAGCGTGCGGCCACTTGTGCCAGGGCCGCCAGGCGTACGCGTCGGGATTCCTCACTTCCATCCGTCAGAGATTCCAGTAGACGTATGATCTCTTCGGACAAAGACTCGATCCTCTCTGATCTGGCCGGTGTCACAGACACGACCTCGCGCGATTCCTGCATCTGACCGTCCAACAGACCGATGCGCAGGATTTGTGCGGCTCCGGAGACGCGCTGTTCGGCCGCCAGCTCCTCAAGCCGTAGGAATTCACCGGCAAGCGGCTTGATTCGAGCCTGGAAAATGGCCGCGTCGGCATCACGCCACTGCGCCGGCGGCTGCCCATTGTTCACCACGCGCCCAAGAACGTCACGCCAATCTCGTCCATCCAATCGGCTCGCCTCCCGCACGAATAACGCCAGTGTCCGGTCACCCGCACGTCCAACCAAGGGTGTCGCTCGGGCCTGCAATTGCGAGCGCGCTTCCTCCGAACTGCCGTGCAAGTCAAACGCCGCGCGTAGTTGAGCTTCAATGTCTGCTAGCAGGCGAGGATAGGCCTCCTGCAAGCCGAGAATGCACTCCTTCAAGGCTTCCGCGTACAGCGTTGCATCCTGCGGTGCCAGAGAGCCTATGCCGATGGCTGCAGGAAGCTCGTTGGCAATCAAGGTGTATGGATCGCGAGAGCGCAACAGCGCATCGCGTACAGCGGCCGCTTGTGGCGGCTGAACCTGTCGCGTATTCTTAGTATAGGTCGGAAGTTGGGCAGCAAATAGCACCAATGGCTTGACGACTGAGAGAAGCGGAGCCCCATTCCCATTCGCGGGCGCAAAGTGCAGTGTGTGCAGAATTCCGTCCAATGCAAGAACGCTAGCTTGCTGCTCGGATGAAAGAGCATACCGCTGAACCGCAAACGCACCTGGCACACGAGTCAATCGCTCGAAGACCTCGATGCGCAACTCGGGCACAAATACGCCATCCTCGTACAGTGCAGTATCGTCGCGGCGAGTTAGCAGTGCCGCGCACAGTAGGACCGGAATCGGCCCTTCATGCAACCCAAATGGCGGCCGTCGGAGTATGTCAATGAGTTCCGGCAATGGCCGTGGCCCACCGACAGTCGAAACCAAGAAATTGTCGATCGCCTGCCACAGCGGCTGCCAGGGTACTTGTGGTGTGCCGAAGTTCCAGTCTTGCCCTGCCAGTTGATGAAACCCACCATCCAACAGAAGCGAGCGATACATGCTGACTTCCGGCGGATAACCACTCAAACCCAGGTTCGGCTCGGCCTCGTGTTGCAGCATGGCTTCCAGTAGATTCCGGCGAGCCTTTGCCGCTGCCGACGAAAGTCGTTCTCGATTCAGGAGTTCATTGTGTAGCGCAGGTGCTTGCTGAAAGACATCGTTACATAGATCGGATAGCCATCCAAGTTGCTCCTTTGCCGAGCGCGCCGGCTGCATCTCACCGCCTTGGATCCACTCGGAGGACGAGGCATCGAATAGGTAGCCACGCAGCCCGAGGATTTGTCCAGCGGTTGCTTCGAGCCAGTCGCGAGCATGGAGTAACCGTGCGCGTACCTCTTGACGCGCGACCGGGTCTCCCTCTAATGCCGGCGTATTGTTCTGCACCCAGGCCCAAGCCTCGACTGTTTCAATAGTATCCTCTAGCCCATGGATAGGCTTTGGAAAGGCTAGAATCCGTAAGTGGCGTTCGGGGTCATTCCCTTCTGTCAATTCGCGTCCCAACGCGATGAGCTCGGCCCGGTCTCGCAGATTGCTGGCCAGAATGTATAGAATTTGACCGTTGCCGGGCGTGAGCGGCGCACTCAATGCCTCGCGGAGGCTTTGGGGCGTGCCATCGATGACATCAACGAGGAAATAGCGCAGGGTGCCGGTCTGGATGTAGTGCGCCCGCGCTACGATCTGTCGCACACCAGCGTTTTCTCGTTCTTCCCCTAACCGCTCACCGATGCTTTCTTTGAGGCGTTGGGCCAGATTGCCTTGCCCAACATGGAGGCGAGCCTCAGCTAGGCAGTCCTCCAAGTCGACATCCGACCCCTCCCAAAGCGCGAATGCGTGCTGATGACGGCGGTACACCAGCACAGACGCCTGTTTCAGATACTCCAGTGCTTCTTCGACACCGGTGGCATCGTCGAAGGCTAAGGTAAGCAGTTCGGTTGATGCCCTGAGTCCGACCGGCGCGCCATATAAGCTGAGCAACCCGACAGCCTTGACGAGAGCTGCAGCCAGTCGAGGTGCGCTAGCCGGCACTCGTTCGAGAGCCTGTGCCACTTCCGCCCAACGGTGAGCGCGATCGCCCAGAAAGAGAGTAGTACCCAACGCCGCCGTGACGTAATCATATAGTCGGTCTATGCGACACAGGGGCGGTGGCCCTCCCTCCCACACTGACTCAGCAAGAAACTCCTGCAAACCATACGGTTCCTGGGCGGTTAGGAATGCAAACAACGAGCGCTCATTCTGAGCCAGTTTGGAGCGGAAGAGCGGCAAAAGAAGTAGTGCAGCGATTGGATGTAGCGGTGCGCAATCCTGCATCAGATCTTCAAGCGGTAGGCGGCGCCGAGCCTCTGCTAGGGCTGGAGCATTGACAACCGAAGAAATCACCATGCGGTAGGCGGTCTCAAGGTCCGGTGGAAAGCGCGTTTCGAGCGCCAACCCGATCAGCCTGAGCACTTGATCGACGGGTTCCCGGAAGGCTACATCCACGAAGCGGCCTTGCACCTTTTGCCATTCCACCCGCTGTAGATCGTCTACCCCTTGCAAGTATTCAGCGAATGACGAGTGTAGGATCGTGATCAGCGCTATTGGGATCGTGTTGCGGGTAGCTGCTTCCGCTAGGTGCTGCATGACGAACAAGTCTACTTCTTCTGGATGGAGGGCACCATGTTCCAGGAACTTTCCGAATTCATCGATGATCACGAGCAGCCCGCCATGTCCCGCGCGCAATACAGCCTCGGCCGCGAGTTCAAATAGCTCGACCACTTCGTGATCGTTTGCATCAGGGCGATGTGCGCTTTCGTCAGCAGTCTGGGCTAACACCAAGTCAACATCGCGAAGTGCCTGAGCCAAAGCGGCCAACATGGCCGGAACGAGCGGAGCCCTTTGTCCAGCTACAAGTACCGGAAGGAACGGCAACAACTCGAATCCTGCCTCTTGGCGCACACTAGCCGCATCAGCATGAAGTGAAGGTCGGTGTGATAGCACATCGGTGAAGAACAAGGCAAAGGCGGACTTCCCGGCACCATACGGTCCAGTGATTGACCATGCCTTGGCCCCGTTGGGTACGGTGATGCTGCGGAGCATCTGTATGGCAAGGTCGCGCATTGTAGGTGTCAGCAAATACTCCCCTAGACTGCCTTGGGTCCTCCAATCGCGCGTCAGCTGCACCGAGCGATGGAAGCGACCGCGCACCTTCACCATGTCGCGTAACGCATTTGCGATCATGCCGCCACCTTCTCGAAACCGCTGCGGTAGTAGTGCCCCAGGATAGTGAACCCGTCCATTTCAGCCTGCAAATCGCGCCGCAAAACTACTCGTAGTCCTGCAGTATCGTCGTACTCGAGCCGACTCCAGTTCGGCAGGCCTTCCAAACGCTCGACCAGTGCATTTTCTGACAGCTTGAAAGCTGCACCCGGGCTACCTGGCCCACGCAGAATCGTCTCGAATGTCATGGTTTGCTGCGTACTGGCCACCCGCCGCCAATAATCGAGTAGTGCGTACACGAAGATCGCATCTGGCAAAGTGGGCTTAGGGCCACGAACGAATCGGTAGTAATCCAATTCAAGGCGCTGAACTAGACCTAGCTCGACCAACGGACAATCAAACGTGTCCTCGAATGGGAGATCACGATTGGCGGTCGCCGGGCAATAAGTGCGCAGAAACACGTCGACGTCCCTGCGCATGGATTCCTCTGTCACGCGACTGGAGCGATCCGCTGCCACCAACTTAAGAAGCCAGTTGCGCAGGTCGACACTCCGAAAGATGTCGGCACTGAAGCGCGTGAACGCAAGATACCAAGTTGAGGCGCGGTCCCGACGACTTACCAGTAACCAATGTAGTAGCCAGAGGGTGGCCGGATCTTCCAAGTATGGATCCCATCCGGCTGACCCCAGTAGTTGCCGTCCGAGCTGAGTTGGTACGGCCTGACGGCCGCGATCGGAAACTTCAATGAGCTTGAGAGTCTCGCACCAGTGACGGATAGAGTCCACCATGTTCTTGCCGACTCCCAGGATGACCATCGCATCGTCCCGCGCAAAAAGATCGGCATACCGCTGAACGTAGTGTACGCCCTTGGGTAGCCAGGTGTAGCGAAACGGGAAGGTTTGGTGGCCGGAGAAGCTCAGGTGTTCTGGGGCCTCAATTCCTAGGGGTAAGTCCACCGGTGGTTGTACCGGGTAAATCGTTCCCGTGCCACCCCGTTCTCCGGAACTGGCAGTAGCTGTGTCCTGCTTGGACAAATCGGGCAATCTCCTCTCCCATCCGGGTTATGTGTGCTTAGAGGCCGCGCACAACCCGTGTCATCTTGTGTAACTGCCCATAGATCGAGTTAGGGCCGAATCAGAGGCAGGTAACCATGCGGCCGAGTCAGTTCCGCATGTCGGCCATAGAGCTTTGAGCCGTAGCGCGATCTGCCGAGCGGCTTGGGTTACTGGCACCCGATTTTACCATAGCATCACCGCCAGAGAAAACCGACGAGCGAGACCGTCACGAGTTTGGGACATGCTCTTGCGGGATAGGCCAGACGATGCTCAGACCGGCACAGATGGTGGTCATGGGCAAGCGGCTGAC
>VGYL01000358.1 GCA_016872975.1 Planctomycetota bacterium | reverse complement strand
GAACTATCGTCCCCTGGACCAGGGGCCGATGTCGCGCGTCGGCCGGATAGACCCGCAGGCCCCCGCGGCGGCGCGGGCCCTGGCCGCGCGGCTGCTGCCCCGGCACGCCGACCGCTTCGTCTTCGAGGCGATCAGGCCCATCACCGGCCGGGATGTCTTCGAGCTCGAAAGCCGCGACGGCAAAGTGGTCATTCGCGGTAATACCGCGGTGTCCATGGCCATGGGCCTGAACTGGTACCTCAAGCATTACTGCCACTGTCACATCTCCTGGCGCGGCCGCCAACTCGACCTGCCGGAGCCGCTGCCCGCAGTCACGTCCAAGGTGCAGCAGATCAGTTGGGCCCGGTACCGTTATTTCCTGAACTACTGCGCCTTCGGCTACTCGCTGCCCTGGTGGGACTGGAGCCAGTGGGAGCGGTTGATCGACTGGATGGCCTTGAACGGCGTCAACATGCCGCTGGCGGTGACGGGCCAGGAGGCCGTCTGGCAGGCGGTCTGCGGGCAGTTGGGCATGACCGACGAGCAGATCCGCGAATTCCTGGCCGGACCGCCCTACCTGCCGTTCCAATGGATGGGCTGCCTGGATGGTTGGGGCGGGCCGCTGCCCCAGAGCTGGATCGACCGGCACGAGGAGTTGGGCAAGAAGATCCTCGCCCGCCAGCGGGAGTTGGGCATGACGCCGGTCGTGCAGGGCTTCACCGGCCACGTGCCGCCGGACCTCGCGCGACGATTCCCCGGGGCGAAGCTCCATCGTATCCGCTGGATCGAGTGGGAAACCGTGCTGCTCGATCCGCTCGATCCGTTGTTCGCGAAGGTCGCGCGCCTGTACCTGGAGGAACAGACCCGGCGGTTCGGCACGGACCATCTTTACGCCGCCGATACCTTCATCGAGATGGAGCCGCCCAGCAACGATCCGAAGTACCTGGCGGACCTGGCCCGCGCCGTCTACGCGGGCATGACGGCCAGTGACCCTCGGGCCGTCTGGGTCCTGCAGGGCTGGATCTTCACCTACAAACCCAAGTTCTGGCAGCCGCCGCAGACCAAGGCGCTGCTCGGGGCCGTACCGCAGGACCGTCTGCTCGTGCTCGACCTGATGTGCGAGCAGAACCCGGGGTGGAGCAAGACTGAGGCCTTCTACGGCAAGCCCTGGCTCTGGTGCAACGTCCAGTGTTTCGGTGACACCGTTCACCTCAGCGGCGCGTTGAACAAGATTGCCCAGGACCTGCCGGCCCTGCGCCACCAGCCGGAGTCCGGCAAGCTTGTCGGCTTGGGCTTCGTCAACGAAGGGCTCGGATACAACCCGGTCGTTGACGACCTGATGTTCGAGATGGCGTGGCGCGATCGGCCCGTGGACGTCCAGGCGTGGCTCGGGGACTACACACGGCACCGCTACGGCCGGACCGATGCACATGCCCGCCAAGCCTGGCGGATCCTCGCGGACACCGTCTACAACGGATCCTACCGCACGCGCTCGGTCATCGATCAGGTGCCGCACGTGCGAGCCGCCCCCAAGCTCCCGTATGACAGGCGGAAGCTGGTCGGCGCCTGGGAGGCCTTGCACACCGCCGCCGAGGCGCTGGGCGAAGTCGATACCTTCCGCTTCGATCTGGTCAACGTGGCGCGGCAGGTACTGTCCAACCACGCGGCCGTCCTGCACGGCGCGATCGTCCAAGCCTGGCAGGCCAAAGATGCGCCCGCCTTGCGCGAGGCGTCCGGGCGGTTCCTCGAATTGATCCGCGACCTGGACAGGCTGCTCGCGACCCGCGAGGAGTTCCTCCTGGGCCGCTGGCTGGAAGACGCGAAGCGCTGGGGCGCGACCGACGCCGAGCGGGCCCGGTTCGAGTGGAACGCCCGCCGCGTCCTGACGATGTGGGGCGGGACTTCGGCACTCGATGACTACGCCCGCAAGGAGTGGTCGGGTATGCTCGACGGGTACTATCTGAGCCGCTGGGAATCGTTCCTGGGCGAACTGAGTGTTTCGCTCGACCGCGATACACCCTTTGAGGAGAAGGAGTTTCAGAGTAAACTTCGCCGCTGGATGACCGACTGGTCGGACCGTCGGGAGGCCTATCCGACGCAGCCGCAGGGTGACAGCGTCCAAGTGGCGCGGACGCTCTGGGCCAAGTACAAAGAGCTTGTAGTGACGCCGTAAGGCGTCCCGCCCATGTCGTCTCACGGGCGTCCCGCCCGTGGAGGCAGGGCCAAGGTGGCCCTGCAATTCATGGGCAAGATGCCCGTGCTACGAAGGGCACTCCGCCCGGCCACATGACGAACTGAAGGATTTGCATGAAGCCAACATTGTTAGTTCTGGCCGCCGGTTTGGGCACGCGTTACGGCGGCCTCAAGCAGATCGATGCGATCGGTCCCTATGACCAGACCATTATCGATTACGCGATTTATGACGGCCTGCGGGCCGGCTTCGGCAAAGTGGTCTTCGTGATCCAGCACTATTTCGAGGACGCCTTTCGGGAGAAGGTCAGCCGCAAGTTCGAGGGCTTCGTGGAGATGGCGTTTGCCTATCAGGAGTTGAATGCCTGCCTGGGAGATTTCGTCCGGCCGGCGGACCGCGACAAGCCCTGGGGCACGGGCCATGCCATTCTCGTCAGCCACGGGATCATCGACGAGCCGTTCGCGGTGGTCAATGCGGATGACTACTACGGCCGCGATTCGCTTGGGGCCATGGTGGGCTTTCTGACAGGGGGGACCGGGCCGACCGACTATGCGATGGTCGGATACACGCTGAAGAACACCTTGAGCGAGCATGGGAGCGTGGCGCGGGGCGTGGCCGAGTGCGACGACCGCCTGTTCCTCAAGCGGATCGTGGAACGCAAGGGGATCGAGAAGACCGCGAACGGCGCGCGGTACCGCGATCCCGACGGCACGCCGCACCCGCTGACCGGCGACGAGCCTGTTTCGATGAACCTTTGGGGCTTTCAGCCGTCGATCTTCGGTTTCCTCGAGGCGCAGTTCGCCGGGTTCCTCGCGGAACACGGCCGCGAGAAAAACGCCGAGCTGTACATCCCCACCGTCGTGGACAAGCTGGTGACCGGCGGGATCGCCACCGTGAAGGTCCTGCCCTCGAACGCGCCCTGGTTCGGCGTCACGTACCGGGCGGACAAGGCCCTCGCCACCGCGAGCATGCGCCAACTGATTGAGGCCGGTGTCTATCCGGAAAGGCTTTGGGACCTCTGATGGGACACGACCTCCAGTTCATTGCGCGACAGTTTCGCACGCGGGGCGAGCCGGTGGAAATCGCCCCCGTCCCGGTCGGACACATCAATGACACGTATGTCGTCACGACATGGAGCCCAGCCGCCCCCGGCTGGGGAACTCCAGGAACCACCCCCGAGGGCGGGGGTGCCACACGGTACATCCTCCAGCGGATCAATCAGATCGTCTTCACGAAGCCCGTCGCGGTGATGGCGAATGTCGTCCGCATCACCGAGCACATCCGCGCGAAGCTGAAAACAGAATGTCCCCTTTTCCTGCGGCAACTGGTCGTCATCGCGGCGAAAGACGGTCAAGCGTACTACGAGGATGCCGCCGGCAACGTCTGGCGGATGTACAACTTCATTGAGAATGCCCTCACGTACGATTCGCTCCAGGACGCGGCACTGGCCCGCGAGGCGGCGCGGATGTTCGGCTGGTTCCAGAAGCTGCTGACCGATCTGCCCGGCCCGCCTTTGCACGAGACGATTCGGGGTTTTCACGACACGCCGGCGCGCTTCGTACGGTTTCAGGAGGTTTTCCAGGCGGATGCTGTCAACCGTGCGAAGACCGCGCAGGCGGAGATCGACTTCGTATTCGAGAACGCGGCCCTCTGCCACGTCCTTTCCGATCTGGTGGCCCGGGGCGAGATTCCCGTCCGCATCGCCCACAACGACGCCAAGATCAATAACGTCATGTTCGACACGAGCACCTGTGCCGGCGTTTGCGTAATCGACCTGGACACGGTGATGCCGGGCCTGGCGGCTTACGATTTCGGCGACCTCGTCCGCACCGCCACCTGCCCCGCGGCGGAGGACGAGCGCGACCTCTCGAAAGTCGCGGTCGATATCACCCTGTTCGACGCCCTGGCGCAAGGTTTCGTCGCGGAGACCGGCCCCTTCCTGACGCCGGCGGAACGACAACACCTGGTCTTCGGCGGCCAGCTCATCACGTTCGAGCAGATGATCCGCTTTCTCACGGATTACCTCGCGGGCGACGTCTACTACAAGGTCCACCGCGCAGGCCACAACCTCGACCGCACCCGCACGCAGATGAAGCTGGTGCAGTCGATCCTGGAGCAGGAAGAACAGATGAACCGGCTCGTGGAACGAGCTTTGGGGCCGGAAGGCCCTGGCTCGTAGTGTGCTCGTAAGAGCATATCATGATAACGCCTCACGGCGTCACTACGAACGACGGGTGGCAGCGGCAAGCGGAGTCTTCGGAGCTTGCCGATGGTGTCTCGCATGTCCCGTGAGCCATCGGCAAGCGTCATTCCCGCCAAGGCAGGAATGACGTTTGCCGCTGCCACCCATTGCAGGTCTCAAATGGGAAATGGAACCGGCGGTGCGTGATACGCACCCTACCGAAAGGAGCGGCCCATGGCAGAAAGAAGCTGGAAACACGATGGGGTCTGTTGGACAGTCTTGGTCACACTGTTGGCGATCGGCGCCGTGAAGGCCCAAGGTCCCGTCGAGTACCCCGGGCCCGCGCCGGGAGCAGCGAAGGCCTCCATATCCGGCAATAGAATCATGCTGGCGAACAACGCTCTCGAATGCACATGGTTCATGGAGAACGGACACCTCCGCCTCTCGGTTTTCACAAACAAGGAGAAGCGCGTCCCCTCCACGCCGGATAGCGAGTGCTTTCGACTGCTCCTGGTGGATGGGCAGACCCTGAAGGCTTCCGACCTTAAGAACGTGAGCGTACCGGAAATCGATAACCTGCAGGCGGACCCGAAGGCCCGGCGTCTTAGTGCGAGAGTGGCCGGCAAGCAGATCCGTATGATTCTGGCCACGCCGGATGACAATCTCACGGTCCAATGGCGGGTCGAGCTGCGCGACGGCTCGAACTATGTCCGCCAGTTCATATCCCTCACGCTGACAAAGACCGACGTGGACGTTCGCGAGGTTGTTCTGGTGCAGACGCTAGGAAAATCGGCCGGCACACTGGACGGCGCTCCTCTCACAGTAATCGACAGGTACTTCTTCGCCTTCGAGCACCCGCTGGCTAAGACTCGGACAGTTAACTCGAGGCTTCCGCTGAACTCAGTACTTCAAAGCAGCCTGCCGCGCAGCACACCACTCAAGGTGGGCGAAGAGCAAACCTTGAGCTCCGTCATGGGTGTAGCTCCCGAGGGCCAGCTTCGGCGGGCGTTTCTGTATTACCTCGAGCGGGAGCGGGTGCAGCCGTATCGGCCTTTTCTGCACTACAATAGCTGGTATGACATCGGCTATGGGTCGGAGAAGATCCTGGAGCCGGAGGCGCTGAAGGTGATCGACCTGTTCGGCCAAGAGCTGATCGAGAAGCGCAAGGTCGCGCTGGCCTCCTTCGTGCCGGACGACGGCTGGGACGACCCGGCGACCTTGTGGCGTTTCCACGAGGGTTTTCCCCGCGGTTTCGCCACGCTGCAAGAGCGGGCCGAACGGTACAATTCCAGCATCGGCGTGTGGCTGTCGCCCTGGGGCGGGTACGGCGAGGCCAAGAAGCAGCGGATGAAGTACGGCCTGGAGCAGGGCTTCGAGACGAACAAGAACGGCTTTTCGCTGGCCGGGCCGAAGTACTACGAGCGGTTCCGGGACGCGTGCCTGGGGATGGTGCGGGACTACCGCGTAAACTACTTCAAGTTCGACGGCATCAGCTCCGGCGGAGTCCCCACCGGCGCGCCGCCCGAATCGGCGGCGGATGTCGAGGCCCTGTTACGCCTGATCGGCGACCTGCGCCGGGCCAAGCCCGATCTCTTCATCAACGTCACGACCGGCACGTGGTCCTCGCCTTACTGGCTGTGGTACGCGGATTCGACCTGGCGCTCCGGCCGCGACTGGGGCACCTGCGGCTGGGGCTCCAAGCGGCAACAGCAGGTCACCTACCGCGACGCGCAGACGTATCAGAACGTCGTACGCCGGGCGCCGCTGTACCCGATCAACTCGCTGATGACCCAGGGCGTCATGTTCGCCAATCACGGGCTGCCCGACGATACGGATCGCATCGTCGAGGATATCCGCGCCTTCTTCGCCGGCGGCACCAATTGCCAGGAGTTGTACCTCACCCCTTCGCTATTGGACGCCAAAACGTGGGACGCGCTGGCCGAGGCGGCGCTCTGGTCCCGCGCCAACGCCGACGTGCTCGTGGACACCCACTGGCTCGGCGGCGATCCGGCCCAGGGCGACATCTACGGCTGGGCCTCCTGGTCCCGGCGCAAAGGCATTCTCGCCCTCCGCAATCCCAAAGACGGGCCCGGCAAGATCGCCCTCGACATCGGCCAAGCCTTCGAGCTGCCGGAAGGAGCTGCCAAGCAGTACTCGCTCAAGAGCCCCTGGAAGGAGGACGCCGCCAAGCCCGCGCGCACCCTGTCGGCCGGCGCAGAACACACGTTCGAGTTGAAGCCCTTCGAAGTCCTCGTTTTCGATGCGCTGCCGTAGCATGGGCGTCCCGCCCATGAGTATCCACGGCCTCAACCATCGTCAAAGGCAGAGCCTTTGGCGATGCCACCCTCTACAACAAGGGAACGATGTGTGCAACCGTGGGGCGTGAGCGCCTCGGCGGGTGGCATCGCCAAGGCCTCCGGCCTTGACGATGGCTCTCGCGCGTGCGGTCG
>VGYL01000357.1 GCA_016872975.1 Planctomycetota bacterium | reverse complement strand
GACCGATCCCAACTTCACGCCGGGAGCCCTGGAGAGCTTGAGCACCTACTACTGGCGCGTGGATGAGATCGCCGCGGGCGGCGTGGTCCGCACCGGTCCGGTGTGGAGATTCACGACCCATCTTCCCGTGGACGACTTCGAGAGCTACACGGATGACGAAGGCAGGCAAATCTACGAGACCTGGATCGACGGCTGGACCAACGGCACCGGCTCGACGGTCGGGAACACCACCGCTCCCTTTGCCGAACGGACGATCGTTCGCAGCGGCAAGCAGGCCATGCCCCTGGACTACAACAACGCCAAATCGCCCTTCTACAGTGAGGCCGAGCGGGAGTTCACCCCAGCACAGGACTGGACGGCCAACGGCGCCGATGCCCTGGTCCTACATGTCCGCGGCAGAGCCGGCAATGCCGCGGCGTCCCTGTACGTCGCGGTCGAGGATTCGACCAAGCGTCTGGCCGTGGTTGCGTATCCCGACCCCAAGGTCACCGGATCAGCCAAGTGGATCCAATGGAAGATCGCGCTGAGCAGCTTCACCGGTGTGAATCCGGCCCGTGTCAAGAAGCTGTACCTCGGCGTCGGCGACCGCCAGAACCCCGCCGCCGGCGGCGCGGGCCGTCTCTACCTCGATGATATCTATGTGACCAAACCCTAGGAATTTGTGAGTTATGAATTATGAATTATGATGTGCAGAAGCTCCGTCCATCTGTGTGCGCCAGCAATCCGGCCCGGCAAAGCCACATCATAAATCGAAAATCGTAAATCAGAAATGGAAAGTGGCCCGTGCCCCGTGGCACGGGCCACGAGTCCCTGTCTGGAAACGGAGGACGAACATGGGTACGCAAGTGAAAAGTAAAAAGGGAAAAGTAGAAAGTAAGACCCGCGCGGGGACCTTTTCCTTTTGCCTTTTTCCTTTTTCCTTTCTCTTAACCTTTTCCCTGCTTCTGCCGGGGTTGGCCGGGGCGGCGCGGGCGGGACTGGTGGCACACTGGAAACTCGATGATGGGTCCGGGACGGTCGTCACGGACTCCAGCGGCAACGGGTACAACGGCACCCTCGTGGGCGATCCGGCGTGGGTTGCCGGGGTGGACGGCGGCGCCCTGCAATTCGACGGGCGGGACGACTACGTGGACTTCGGCAATCCCGCGGGCTGGCCGGCCGGCCGGGCGCCGCGCAGCCTGACCGGCTGGGGCAGAACGGATACCATCGCCGCGGGCTACCGCTGGATGGCCGCCTACGGCGCGCCGGCCACCGGCCAGGCCATGTTCATCGGCCTCAACGGCGGCACGCTCGTCGCCGGCGGCTACGGCGGCGATGACATCACGGTCGCCAACACCTGGGTCGCGAGCGAATGGTGTCACGTCGGTCTGACCTACGATGGCACGATGGCCCGGGCCTATCTCAACGGCCGGGAAATCGGTTCGGCCGCCAAGAGCTGGAACCTGATCCTGAGCCGGGCTCATCTCGGGCGACAGGTCAATACGGCCGCGGAGTTCTGGGACGGCACGGTGGACGACGTGCGACTCTACGATCACGTTCTCACCGCGTCCGAGATGAAGGCCCTGGTCCCGCCCAAGGTCAAGGCCCGCAACCCCAACCCGGCCGATGGGGCCACCGGGGTGCTCATGCCCCTGTTGCAGTGGACGCCCGGCGAGACCGCTCTGTTCGAGGATATCTACCTGGGCACGACGCCGGAATTGACCGCGGCCGACCGCGTCGCCACGCGCCAACCGGCCATGCTGAAGATGTATTTCCATTTGCAGCCTCTGGTGCCGGGGCAGACGTATTACTGGCGCGTGGACGCCATCGAGCCGGCCGGGGCCGTGCATACCGGCGACGTGTGGAGCTTCACCGTGACCCCCAAGACCGCTTGGGCGCCCGCGCCCGCCGACGGCACGCGGTACGTCGATCCCGGTGTGTTGCTCCAATGGAGTCCCGGCTTGAGCGCCACGGGACACGAGGTCTATCTCGGCACGGATCGCACCGCTGTCGAGGCCGGCACGGGCGGCACATTCAAAGGCAATCAGCCCGTCACGTCCTACACCCCGACCGGTCTGACGCGCGGGACCACGTACTACTGGCGCGTGGATGAAGTGGCCGGCCCCAGCAAGACGGCCGGCCCGGTGTGGAGTTTCACCGTCCGGCCGATCATCCCCAAGACCGATCCGACCCTGGTCGGCTGGTACAAGCTGGAGAACGAGAACGCCGATGTGGCGGTGGACTACTCCGGCTGGGACTACTATGGCACTCTCATCGGCAAACCGCGCTGGATCGAGGGCTACTACGGTGAGGCCCTGGACTTCGACGGGGACGACGACTACGTGGACCTCGGCAATCCCAAAGATTGGCCTGCCGCCCGCGCCCCGCGCAGCCTGTGCGCCTGGGCCCGGACGGATACCGTGGCCGCGGGCTGGAAGTGGATCGCCGCCTATGGCTCTCCCGCCACGGGCCAGGCCATGTTCATCGGCCTCAACGGCACCGCTCTCTACGGCGGCGGTTACGGCGATGACGTGAGCAAGACCGGCTTCTGGGAGATCGGCGTCTGGCATCACATCTGCCTGACGTATGACGGGACCACCGCCAGGTTGTACGCCGACGGTCTCGAGGTGGCCTCGGCAGCGAAGACCTGGAATCTCGTCCCGTTGCGGGCCCACCTCGGCCGGCAGGTCAATACGCTGGTGGAGTTCTGGGACGGCCGGATCGACGATGTCCGCGTCTACAACGTGGCCTTGACGCCCGAAGGGATCAAGGACGTCATGCGCGGCGAGCCGTGGCTGGCCTGGAACCCGCGGCCGCAGAACCATGCCAATGCGGACATCCGCACGACGACCGCTCTGCACTGGTCGGCCGGCGAGAAGGCCGCCCAGCACGATGTCTATCTCGGCAAAGACAAGGACGCCGTGAAGGCCGCCGACACCGGCTCGCCGCTCTACCAGGGCCGCCAGACCGGCGCCAGCTTCGCGCTGGCGGGACTCATCGAATTCGGCAGCGGCCCGTACTTCTGGCGGATCGACGAGGTCCAGACCGACGGCACGATTCATAAAGGCCTCGTTTGGACCTTCACCATCCCCGCGTTCCTCATCGTGGACGATTTCGAAGGCTACACCGACGCGGAAGGCAGCCGCATCTACGAGACCTGGATCGACGGCTGGACCAACGGCACCGGCTCCCAGGTGGGCAATCTGAACGCGCCTTTTGCCGAGCGGAGCATCGTCCACGGCGGCCAGCAAGCCATGCCTCTGGACTACAACAACGCGCGGACGCCGTTCTACAGCGAAGCCCAGCGGATCTTCGCCCCCCTGGAAGACTGGACCGGCCATGGCGTGACCGATCTGCGCCTGTGGTTCCGCGGCCATCCGGTGTCTTTTGTCGAGACCGCGCCGGGCAGCATCACGATGAGCGCCTGGGGCAATGACATCTGGAACAACGCCGACCAGTTCCGCTTCGCCTTCAAGCGCCTCACCGGCAACGGCTCAATCACCGTGAAGGTCGAGAGCGTCGCCAACACGAACGGCTGGGCCAAGGCGGGCGTCATGATCCGCGAGAGCCTCGACCCCGGCTCCCGACACGCGGCGGTCGTAGTCACGCCCGCCAACGGCGTCTCCTTCCCGCGCCGGGTCCTCGACAATGATGTCAGCACGCAGATCAACCAGACCGGCGTCGCGGCGCCGCACTGGGTGCGTCTGACCCGCACGGGCGATGTCTTCAAGGCCGAGCACTCCGCGGACGGCAAGACCTGGACCGGCGTCGGTCCCGATGCCGCCGCGTCCTCGGCCGCCATCCCGATGATCGGCACCGTCTACGTCGGCCTGTGCCTGACCAGTCACAACACCGCCGCCGCGTGCACGGCCGAGTTCTCCGGCGTCGCGGTGACCGGGGGCGTGAGCGGCCCGTGGCAGTCCGCCGCGATCGGCGCGAATCATCCGGGCAACAGCCAGGACAGTCTGTACCTCGCCCTCGAGGACAGCACCGGCAAGACGGTCGTCCTGACGCATCCCGACCCGGCGGCGGTCCTGGCAACTACCTGGACCGAGTGGAAAGTCCCGCTGAGCAGTCTGACCGGTGTGAACCCGGCCCGAATCAAGAAGATGTCCCTCGGCGTCGGCGACCGCCAGAACCCGACCGCCGGCGGCAGCGGCCGCCTCTACATCGACGATATTCGAATTACGCAACCCTGACAACTTTGCAGGGCCGGACACGTCGTGACTATCGCTCCAAGGCCACGAGGTCCTCGTAGGTCTCGCGGCGGCGGATGACCCGGAACGTGCCGCCCTCGACGAGGACTTCCGGCACGCGGGGACGGCTGTTGTAGTTGCTGCTCATCGTGAAGCCGTAGGCACCCGCGGTGAAGATCGCCAGGAGATCGCCCCGCTGGACGGGCGGAAGCGCCCGGTCTTTGGCCAGGAAGTCGGCGCCTTCGCAAATCGGACCGACGACGTCCACGACCTCGCGGCCCTCCATCTGCAAGTCCTGGCTGCGCGCCGTCGGGACCAAGTGCGGCTGGGTCTGCGCGGGCCAGATGAAATGGAACGCGTCGTACAGCGAGGGACGGATCAGGTCGTTCATGCCGGCATCGACGATGACGAAGCGTTTGCTGCCGCCCTGCTTGGTGTAGAGGACCCGCGTCAGGAGGATGGCGGCGTTGGCGCAGATGCTCTTGCCGGGCTCGAGAATGAGCTGGAGATTCTTGCTCTTCAGCAGAGGGACAAGGCCTTGGGCATACTGCCCGGCGGACGGCACCGTTTGCGTCTCGTAGTCGGCGCCGTAGCCGCCGCCCAGGTCCAGGGCCTCGATCGTATGCCCGCTCTGGCGGAGCCGGTCGATCAGGGGCAGGACCTTCGTCACCGCGTCCACGTACGGATCGATGGTCTTGCCGCCGGTACCGAGATGGACGTGGATGGCGCGCAACAGGACCGAGCGTTGGCGGCCGTACTTCTCGAAGACCGCGACCGCCCGCTCGATATCCACGCCGAATTTCGTGTCCTTCTTGCCCGTGGTCATGTAGGTGTGGGTCTGGTAGTCCACATCCGGATTCACGCGCAAGGCGGCTTTCACCGCCGCCGCCGGGGTCCCCTGCCGCTCGACGAGGCGGATGAGGTTTTCCAGCTCCTGCTCCGATTCGATATTGAAGTACCCGATGCCCGCCTGCAGCGCCGCGACGATCTCCTCGTCGGTCTTGCCCACGCCGGCGTAGACCACCTTGGCGGGATCGGCCCCCGCCGCCAGGGCGCGATACAACTCGCCGCCGCTGACAATGTCGAACCCGCTGCCCTGTTGGGCCATGAGCTTGAGGATATGGAGATTGCCGCAGGCCTTGACGGAGAAGCAGATGGTCGTCTCCAGGTCCGCGTAAGCCTCCTGCATCTTGCGCAGATGATCGACGAAGGTGCCTTGGCTGTAGATATAGGCGGGCGTGCCCACCTCGGCGGCGATCCGCGCCACGTCCACGTCCTCCGCGAACAGCCTGCCGCCTCTGTAACAGAATAAGTCCATGTACCCGATTTCTCCATTGGTCGCATTCAACCGGCTGATTGTGCGTTATCCGCAAACGCCACTGCCAGTATAAGCGGGAGTTTCGCAGAATGGAAGTTGGACCTACGCAAGAAAATCCCAAGCACCAGACGCCGCCAGGAGGCAGAAGCACCTGATCCGTCGGATCAGACCGATCGGACGGATCCTGGGATTCGTCTGGAATTTGGAGCTTGCTTCGTCACGCCAAGCCGAGCTTTTCGGCCACCGTCCGGGCGAACTGCTCGGCCACGACGCGATAATCGTAGGTCTCGACCACGCGTTTGCGGCCGGCCTCGCCCATCTGGCGGCGCAGCGCGGCATTCTCCATCAGGTCCACCAGGTAGGCCGCAATGTCGTCCACGCTGGCGCGGTAATCCACCACGCGGGGGTCCTGGAAGACGACCCGCCGACCGGCCCCGCGGCCCTCCTGGTCGGCGAGGATCGTCTCCCGCAGCCGGATCTCCTGGGCGATGCCGGCCAGAAAGGCGGTCTTGCCGTGGATCATGGTGTCGAGCAGACCCATCGCCCGGACCCGTTTTCCCCGCGTGCTACTTTCCTTTTCCGAGCACCCAGAACGCCTCGTCCCTGGGCGTCGTTCGGGCTTCGAAGCTGTCCGGTCCGAAGCCGTAGATGTCCGTGATAACCCGGTGCTTGCGCTCCCAGATCTCGGGCGGCAGGCGGGTGTAGAAATCGGCGGTCTCCACCGCCCGCGGCAGATGCTTGCCGCCGCCGTCCTCGTAGGCGAACATCCAGATCTCCCGCGCGGAAAACCGTTTGCTTTCCCGCAGGGCCATGACGGCCTTGGCCACTTCCTCATGGCGTCGGTGCCGGGTGTACTCGCCCCATCGCCCGTGCGTCAGGACCAGATCGTACTGCTGGGACGGCAGGAGGTCCAGGATCGCGTCCTCGACGTCGATCATGCGCAGGGGTTCCTGCTCGGGTCCGTCATCGAGATCGCCCATGATCCCCCTGGCGCCGTACTGCTGCAACGCCTTCTCGAACCGGGGCGCGCGATCGGGATCGCTTTTGCGCGTGAGCGTCACGACCGTCCAGCAACGGTCCGGATGCATCAGGAGAGTCCCACCGGCCCAGAGGGTCTCATCGTCCGGATGGGCCACGATGACAACACAATTCGTATGCTCGTGAACGATCATCCCCCGCGTCCACTTCCCCCTAGTACCGCATTTCGCAAGTCCTGAGACTATAGGGTAGAGATTGCTTCGTCGCTGAAGCTCCTCGCAATGACATACTTGGGCGCTCTATGTCATTGCGAGCGAGGCTCGCCGAGCGCGG
>VGYL01000356.1 GCA_016872975.1 Planctomycetota bacterium | reverse complement strand
CCTTCCAGTCGAACTGGACCGTGCCTGCCCCCTGGACGTCGATATACATCCAGGATTCCTGGTCGTCATCGATGGCGCCGCTGCGGGCGAAGCCGTAGGGGTCCGCGACCCAGGGGGCGTCGCCGCCTTTGGTGTAGGCGGCGAAGGAGTTGAGCTGCTGGGTGGCCGGGTTGGGCCGCCGGACTTCGAGCAGGCGGTTCTCGGGGTCGTAGGCGTAGTAGAGATAGTTCTCGTCGCGGGTCAGATTGCCGCTGTCGTCGTAGGTGAAGCCGACCGCGCCGGCGGCGGTGTACTGGTTGAGGTGGTTGGTCGTGTAGGTGCACGTGCCGGCGCCGTCGATGACGCTGATGCGGTTGCCGGCGGGGTCGTAGCTGAACTGGGTGTCGGTCGCCAGGTAGGCGAGCTCGGCCGGGTAATTCACGTCCGTGATCTGGTAGATCTTGTCGTAGCTGTACACGTGCATCCGGGTCCCGCTGTTATCAGTCACGGCCATCGTCACGCGATTGCCCACGTCGTCGTACGTGTAGGCATACTTATATTGCCCGTTATTCGTCCGATTGTCAAGCGCTAAAAGCCGGCTGGCGGCGTCATAGCTGTAATCGCCGTAGGCCCCGTTGAGATAGTCCAGGCCGGTCCGGCGGGAGCGGCTATCGTAGCTGTAAGAGGCCAGGGCCGTGCCCGCCTGGTTCTTCACGCACGTCAGGCGGTTCAATTGGTCGTATTCGTAGGTGATATAGGTCCCGTCCGGATAGGTCAGGCGGGTGCGGTTGCCGCAGGCGTCGTACTGATAGGCGACGGTCTTGTCGTCGGGGTACTCGACGCGGACGAGCCGGCCCACCCGGTCGTAGACGTTGGTGGTCGTGCCGGTCTTGTCCGTGGTGCGGTACAGCCGGCCCAGCAGGTCGTACTCGTAGGTGATCACGTTGAAGGTGATCATGCTGCAGCCATAGTAAGGCCCCTTGGTGGTCTTTCGCCGGACCCGGCTGAGGTCGTCATATTCGAATTCGATGAGCTGGCCGGAGCGGCCGCGGACCCAACTGGGCCGCCGGTATTCATCATAGCCCCGCTCTTCGTAGTTATCGTTGGGCTCGGACCGGTTGGGGTAGATCGTCCTGGCCAGGCCCATAAAGCCATTGTACTCGTAGCGGGTGATGTTGCCCTTGGCGTCCTCGACTTCCTTCAGCGCGCCGTGGCCGTAATAGCGGTTGGTGACGCTGTTGTGGTCCTCGGCGTCGATCACCCGCCAGACCTTGCCGTCAGGGTAGTAGCGGGTGGTCGTGATATTGCCCTCAGCGTCCGTCACCTGCCGGAGCCGCCCCAGGGCGTCATAGGCGTACTGGGTGTAGTTGACCGCATATTCCGCCTGGGTGTAACTGGCCGGGTACGGCCCGCGCGTGGTGGCCTTCTGGCCCCGCTGGTTGTACGTGATATCCTGCAGGACGATCGTCTGCGAGCCGTAGCTGCCCTGGCGAATCTGGTCGATCTCTCCTGCCGTCAGGACATCATTGAATACGGCGACCTCATCGATCAGACCATTCCAGCACATGTATTGAGGGTCTTCGCGGCTCCCGATGCACCACCTGGCGTTCACGACGCTGATAGGGTTCGCAGTGGTGCCTGTGACGTCGGACCCTGCACCGCCCAGACGCTGGTTGTTCGTGGCATCCCAGACGTGCAGACGGTAACTGCGGTCGGAGTCCTGGTACGTATAGACCACGAAATACCACCGCCCGGCCACCGGAGCGCCGGCGGTCCACCAAATCATTTCGTAGCTCGCGCCATTGTTGTAGCCGTGGGTCACGGAAAACTTCGGGGTTCCATCAAGGTTGAACACCCCCAGTTGCAGACACCACTTCTTCGGGGAGGAAGCCCCGTTGGCCTTGGACCACACGTTGAATCCCGCACCCGAACTTGGTAAACTGTTGAGTTTCACCCACGCGCTGACGCTGATTCTCTTGTTGGTGTCGCCGGTCTTGAGAGGAAACTTACTGCTCAGGTTGCTGTCGGTACGGTACAGATGATCTCCCTCGCTGCGAACAAACAACCCACAGCCCGAGCCCTCCCGGCAGTCCGCCGTCTGCGAGGTCACGCCCTGGTTCGTCAGCGTATTGGTCCCCTTGGAATCGGCCGTAAGGGTACCGGGCTCCAAACGCCAAACCGACACACAGTTCGGGTCGTTTGCAAAGTTGTTGGCCCCGCTCACGGACTCCTGTTTGACATACCGCAGCTTGCCGTCGGCGTAGTACTCGTACGTCCGCTCGTAGTGGAAGGGCGCCGGAGAAATGGTCTTGAGCAGCCGTCCGCCGGCGGAATACTGGTTCGTGGCGGTATTGCCGCGCGGGTCGGTGACCGTGGCGACCCGCCCCACGCTGTCGTAGGTCACTTCCGTCGTCAGATTGAGCTTGCCGCCGCCGTGATCGACGATCGTCTTCTTGAGCCCCCCGCCCTGGGCGGCCGTATAGTACTCGAACTTGGTGATCATCCCGTTGGGATCGGTCTGGGTTTCCATCTGGCCGTAGGAATTGTACGCGTACTGCACGACGGCCCGGCCCGCGTCCGCCGGCGGGCCGACCACCTTCATCAGCCGGCCCAACTCGGTCCCGTAGGTCCCCACGTCGTTGTAGTCATAGTAATAATACGTTGTCGCGCCGGTCACGTCGCTCTGCTCTTTTCGATGGACGAACCAGCGGCCGGCCTGGCTCACGGCCGTGCAGTAGCCGTATTCGGCCCAGACGTTGGGATCGTCGGAGCCCGGAATGGACAGACTCTCGGCGATCAGCACGTTGTGGTTCTCGTCATACCAGTACTCGCCGGACATGCCCGACGGACTGATGACCGTCTCGCTTCGTCCGTGGGCATCGTAGATGCTGGTGGTCGTCCGGCCCAGGACATCCTTGCTCGTGACGGTTCGATTGGGCGGATTGACCCAGCTCCAGGCGCCGAACCGCTTCGTGACCCCATTGGGGTCCGTCTGTTCCGGCGGCAGGACCTCGTTGCGGTACGTGGCCCGGTAGAAGTCCCAGGTGCAGTCGTTGGCGTCGATCTGCTGTTTCACGCGGCCGGCCGCGTCATAGACGACCGTCACGACGGCGTTGACGTCGTCGATCGGCGAATAGATCTTGCGCAACAGCCCTTTGTTCGTGGCGTCGTATTCGTAGGTCACGTCGTTGCCGTCGGGATTGCGGTAGGTCCGCAACTCCCCGTTGCCGGTGTACGTATAGGAGATGTTGCGGCTGGCGGAATCGGTCACGCTCGTGATCCGGTCGCCCGTATAGGTGAACGACAGCGCCCAGGAGCTGGTGGTGCCGCCGATCTTGGAGGCGACGCTGCCGAGCTTGCCGCCGCTGTAGCTGAAGTCCACCACGTTGCCGTGGGCGTCGCTCCAGGTATCGAGCTTGCCGCTGCTGTCGAAGTCGTAGAAGATGCCCTTGGAGTTCTTGAGCCGGTAATTGCCGCCGGCCTTGGTCAGCTTGAGGGCCTGCCCGCGCGGCGGCGTGTAGTCGCCGGTGGCGTCCTTGGTGAACCGCAACAGGGAGCTGCCCTGGCGGATGTCGACGACATTGTCCTTCATCTGGTCGATCAGCCAGGTCTCGCACAGGTTGGCCGTGGTCTGGCGGTCACTGTACGAGAGAACCGAGTTGGCCACGTAGAGGCTGACGATCTGCGGAGCGCAATTGGCGGCCGACTCGCTGGCCAGGGCCTGGAAACTGTCGCTGAGGACCTTGGCGGTGATATCGTAGTTGTGCGTCCAGCCCAAACCCAAGGGGCCATCCTTCGAGCGCCGATGCGAGCTGTACTGGCGGCCGAAGGCCAGACCGAAGGGCAGGCCCCCGTGGCCGATCGCGATGTCCGTCGCGCCGCTGCCATACGCTCCCTCCGGATCACCGTCGGAGGCGGAGCCGAGGCAGTTGCCCAGGAGAGCTGCAGGGCTCAAGGTCGCACTGTCGCAACCGGTCGCGCCCTTGTAGCCGCCGACGACGTAGGCGGCCGCGAGCAGGTCGTCGGTCGAGCGAATGGCGCGAAAGCCCATGCCCGTCCAGTCCCAGCCGGTCTGCGTCAGGTCGCCGTACTGCGGCAGGTCCACGCTGAAGCCCGCATTGATATACGCGGTCACCCGGTCTTTCTCCCCCTGGCTCCAGTTGACCAGTTGCGTCTGAACGCTCGACCAGTTGGCGCTGGTGGCCGTGAAAATCTGGTTGTACGTCGGGCGATCGATGGCCATCTCCAGCAGCCGGGGGGTCGAAACCGCGTTGCAGTCCTGGATCTGGCGAATCACCTCCTCTTCATACGCACTGGCATGGCCGGCTAGGGCATAGAAAACCCCACTGACGCCATCGTTCTCGCTGGAAAAGCGACAGGTGAATCCCACATGGCCCAGGGCCATATCGAGATAGGGCGCATCGTACTGGCCGGTGATCCCCAGCAGGTGATGGTTCACCAGTGCATAAGGAGAATGGCCCGAACCCCAGAGCAAACTGGCCAGGTTCCGCATCAGGCTGGTCTTGGCCAGATACGTCAGCCCGACAAGGGCATAGGATTCCCCCAGCACCTCTTCGTCGCTATCGGCCAGGGTCAGGCGGTACTCCTGCAACTGTTGCCGGTGCTTCAAGAGGATCTTGGTGCCGGTATCGCCCCAGCCGTTGACGACATGATAGAAGCCTCCGGCCCTGACCTGGAGCGTCACGGCACCGTCGAAACGGGTGTTCTCATAGGGATGGTCCACCGTCAAGATCAGATCATACGCGGTGCCGGGCGTGGTGGCATTGCCGGTCGCCTTGACCGTTCCATCGAGGATCAGTTGCGGCTGGTGGGAGCCGTTGTACTGGAGGCTCAGCCGCCGGCCGTAGATATCCGAAGAGTACAGCGTCTGATCGATCCCGTGGTGCTGGATCCGTAGCGTCGTGCGGTAGATACTCGGGATGCTCCCGAGAGCAAATTCCTGGCGGGTGTAGTCTACGGTATAGGGCAGGGGAGGCAGGGCCGTCAGCGTGACGGGAATGATGTTCTTGGTGCCGATCATATCGCGGATATCATCGCTCGGATAGTTGGTCTGGATGTAGTTGATGAGCCTCGTCGTATAGGTCGTCAGATCGCTGCGGATGGTGGCCTTGTCCCAGACGCCGGTGTTGGGCTCGGCCGCGGCCATGAAGTCCCAGACGTTAAATTGCGTGACCACCCCCGGAGAGAAGCGGCTATTGGCAAACGCGTGCGACTTGAAGCTGGGATCGAATTGGTAGGTCTGGCCACCGATCGTAGCCTTGACCCACACGTGCACCAGCTTGACCGAATCGATCTCGCCGGAGCCATCTTCCGAGACCTCGCCGTAGAACCCGCCCCGCGCCAGGAGCTTTCTTGCTATGTTCGGGTCGGGCCATACCCCGCCGAACCAGGAGCAGAACTGTTCGCTCGTTACAGTGATCTCCCCGACCACATACTTGATGTTCGTGATCGTGCAAGGGGCTTCCTGCGCATTGGCGGCGTGCGTTAGTAAGGCGATCAGCAGCGAGGCCTGATCGAAGGCGGTGCCGCTACGGTCCATCCAGGTCATATACGGCCCTTTGACCTCACCCCACATGGGGGTGAATTCGATGTGGTCGTGCACGAACTTGTACATGAGATTTGGATCGTACCTGAGGCCCCGCGCCAGTTCCTGGATCTCGGCATCGTCGATCGCCAGCCCCGTCGTGGCCGAGCCGGGCAGACGGTTGCGGAACTCGCTCAGCGTATTCGGCTCCGTCGGCAACGGCGCCCGCAGGCCCGGCAGATCCGCCCGGCACAGCCCCGCCACCAGCACCGAAATCACCATCGCTCCCCATCGCATCGTCGATTTTCCCCTCGTTACCTTCATGGCCCCTGTCCTTTCCTCAACGAGTTCCTCTCGGCGCGTACACTCTCCGCACCCTGATTCCTGAACGAACCATTTTTCGTTAGTTCGACATCCTCTTTGTCGATCCCCCGCTCGATTGTCTCCTTTGCCAATCACGATCTCGGTCCGTGCGCACACCTTCCGCGCACTGGCACCGCGGACGCTGTCGCTACAAAGAGTTGCCGGGCTTTCGCGCCTCACCCGTCAACCGTCTTGGCGCACAGCGTCCCCGCCATGCCTGCCCATCCGGCTCACACACCGTCATGGGCTCACATCGAACACCAGTGGAGGTCTATCAACATAGCAGAGGTGAAGCGTCGGTGGGGTACAGACCGCTCCACAGGGGACATCGAATTGTCGGTCAGAATCTCCGCTTCCTTCTTCTTGCTTCCCTTTTTCTCCAACACAATCTCAGGCGATGCTCCCTACACTTTGCTCGCGACAGCATCCCAACGGACATCCCGTCGCACGCGGCGCCGGCTTCAAGTCTCGCTACTTCAGGACCAAGCCGGGCGCGCCCAAACCGCGCTGGGCCTTTTCTATCGGCCCCGTCCGGTTACGTCAAGGAAAAAAGAAAATGAATTCGGAATTTTTTGCGCGGGACCCCGTAACGTCATGGTCTGCGACCCAAAAAAGAGATTCTCCGTGGAAAGAGTTTCTCGCCGCCGCCATCAACAAGTCACACATCGCCTGTTACATTTGTCCGTACAATACCGCGCTGCAGCCGGCTTCTCCCCGGATGACCCGCGCCATGGAGTCCTGTCTCTGCCCCGCGGGGATAAAGATATCCTTATTAGGGCGACAATATCCCCTATCTTATTTGGACATCAATTTATTTGCATGGGACCTACTACTACAACGCTATCTTGTGGGACCGCAGTAGTCGTAAGTCATTATGAAACAATGAGATACGGGAATGTCACTTCGGCGCCTTAACGCCAATAAGGCTACGGGGTGACATTTTCATAACCTCCTGTT
>VGYL01000355.1 GCA_016872975.1 Planctomycetota bacterium | reverse complement strand
ACGTGTTTCTGCGGCAATTCTTGGGGACCGGCCGGACCGGCAAGCGGCTCTTGGGCCTCTGGTGCCGCAGTCCGGCGCTGATGACATACAGTCGAGTTATGAGACTTGTCAGGACACAATGTGGATGGGTTCAGCAATGAAAAATCAAGTACACCGCAGTCTATGTGAGGCCGTCGAGGCAGGATCGACGTCGGAGGCGAAGGAAGCTCGGCACGCCGGCGGGAGCGGCTGGCCGCGATTTGTCTGGGTGTTGGCCGGCCTGCTATGGATGGTCGCACCGCATGTCACCGCCGCGCGACCCCTGTACATCCTGGCCGATAGTCGCGGCAGGCCGGACGGTACTCCCATTCGGGCCTACGACATCGGGCAATTCGGCGACCTGACCTTGCGGGCGGAGTATGTTGTGCCCAGCAACGGCACCGGCGCCCTGGGGTTGGCTCTGGACAGCCGGGCCGAGCGGCTCTTCATCACGTACGAGTCCTCCAACGATATCCGGGTGGTCAACGCGATCACGATGACACACATTGGAGCGGTCAAGGTCGAGGGCGCCAAGAGCCTGGGAAGTATCGCCTATGACCACAGCACCGACCTCCTGTACTGCATGGAACGCGGCAAGCCGACCCTCTACGCCTACCAGTGGGATACGGTCCGCAGAGAACTCGCCCCGGCGCCGGGCTCGCCTTTCCAACTGGCGGGGGCACGGATGTACAGCATGGCGGTGGACGAGGTCAAAGGAGAACTCTACGTGGGTGGCCCGGAGTCGAGCATGCGCGTGTACCGCACGTCCGACTGGCGTCTGATGCAAACGATTCCCATCCGGCATCCGGCTCTCAATACCGCCGTGGATCCGATCCGCGGCTATCTCTATTACACCGGAAGTTGGGTCCCGGGCGGGGACCACTGGCTGGTCCGATACAACCTGGTCAACGGCGTGCAAAATGGAATCCCGATCCGTGACGAGTCAAGCGTCATCGGTCTGGCCATCGATCTCGACACCGGCTATGTCTACCTCTCGCGCGGCCCCAACAAGCAGGGCAACAACGACCTGTGCGCGTATTCCTCCAACATGAATCTGATGAATATCGTGGATGACATCGGCAATCCCACCGGTCTGGTCATTCCCACACTGCCCACCTCGCCGGTGCGTCTGACCAAGACGATCAAGTCGCCGGCCGGGTATGACACGGTCGGTGGTGAAAAACTCCCCCAAGTCAACGTCGGAGAGGAGTATGTCTATTCTATCTGCTTCGAACGTGGCATTCTGTCGTTGACTGGCATCTCGGTGGTCGACAGGCTGCCGCCGGAATTGGTGTTCGTCCGAGCCACCGACGACGGTAAGTCCGGACAGTATGATCCGCGCACGCATACCTATACCTGGACAAATCCGTCCCTGTCCGGAGGTTCCATTACGTGTCTGGAACTGGTCTGTCGCGTGGATCCGAGCACGCGCGGGGGCCGGGTCATCACCAACTCGGTTACTCTCGACACGCGCGAGACGCCTCGGATCGCCGCCAAGGCGGAGGCGATCACCGTCTCGCCTCACGTCTTCCAGCCGCTGCGCGTCAGCAAGACCGTGATGACCGGAGCCGCAGGAGGCGGGGTCAGCATCACCGCCTCGGTCTACGCGGGCGACGAGGTCACCTACCGGATCGTCTTTGACAACAAGGACAACGGCGTGCCCGTGCAGAATGTCCGGGTGACGGATCGTCTGCCCCCGCAGATGAGCTTCGTTCGTGCCACCGACGACCGGTTCTTCGGACGCTACGATCCCACCAGCCACACGTATGTCTGGTCCTACCCGCAAATAAAGCAGGGGGAGAGCAACACGGTCGAGCTGGTGCTCCGGCTGGACCGGAATGTGGCCGGGGGCGCGACGCTCACCAACACCGTCCTGGCCGAGAGTGACGACACGCCGCCGGCACAGGCCCGGGTGGATCTCAAAGTGGCCGAGTACATCCCGCTGCGGTTGCAGAAAACGCTGGTCGGGGGAGCCACCGGGCGGTCTGACGAGAGGGGACGGCCGTATGTGGAGGCCGGCGCGACCCTGACCTACGGGATCGTCTTCAGCAATCCCTCCGTCAACAAGACGGTGACAGACCTCTCCATCATCGACACCCTGCCGCGCGAGGTGAGCTTTGTCAGCGCCGATGGCGACCGGCAATATGGGTTCTACGATCCCAACGCCCATACGTACACCTGGCGATACGGGGCGCTCGAAGCGGGCCGGGAGCAACGCCTGAATCTGGTCGTCCAGCTTAACGACAACACGCAGCCCGAGACGGTGGTCGGCAACGCCGTGGCTCTCACCACCAAGCAGACGGCGGCCACCCTGGCCGGTCTCCAGGTGATCGCGGCGGCGCGCGTTCCCTCCGGGTATGCCCCGTTACAACTGCAAAAGACGCTGCTCAGCGGCGCGGTCGGCCAACCGGACGACAGGGGCCGCTTCCCGGTGAACGCCGGAGGGACCCTCACCTACACGATCGCCTTCAGCAATCCCGCCACGAACCGGACGATGACGGACGTCTCCCTCGTCGATACATTGCCCCAGGAGGTCAGCTTCCTCAGCGCCGACGGCGACCGCGAGTTCGGCACCTACGATGCCAACTGGCACACGTACACGTGGCGGTATGCCTCGCTGGCGCCCGGCGCCGAGCGACGCCTGAATCTGGTCGTGCGGGTCCGGGAGCCGATGGATCCGAACACCGTCATCGGCAACTCGGTGGCCCTGATGGCCGCCCAGACCGCCACGGTTCGGGCTCGGACCGATGTCGTGGTCCGAGGATCGTCTGTTCCTCCGGTAACGGGCCCCAAAGGCGCCATGTATATCAAGCCGGACTACATCTCCCGGACCAACCCCGCGGTCACCCCGGAGTTGATGGTCCTGGTGTACCTGCAGGACGGTATCGGCAAGGACGCGATCAGCACCACGTCGCTCGTGCTGAACCCGGGCGATGTCAAGGCGACCGGCCAGCAGATCTTCGGCACCGAAACGGAGGGCAAGATCCTCTGTTACTTCAAGACCGCCCCGATTCTCGCCGCGACCCCCGGCCATTATGGCGAGTTGCGCCTGACGGCCACCGGCAAGCTGCGCGACGGACGCTCCTTCTCCTGCGAAACCAAGGTCTGGATTCTCAAGTAGGCGGCGGGCGGCACGCACCGCAGGTCAGTCTGTACGCAACGACGAGGGCGGGTTTCCAACCCGCCCTCCTTTATTCAACGATCCGCTTGAAGGCTAAGGCCTCTGCCGGGTGGCATCGCCAAGGCCGGCCTGGGTTCCCAAACGCGATGAATCGCGTTTGGGAGCCCTCTCCGGCCTTGACGATGGTCGCGCGGATTCGCGCGGAACATCGTCAAGGGCAGAGCCCTTGGCGATGCCACCCGGTCTTGGCTTTTGAGCGGGCCATTTCTTTGCAATGATCCGCTCAAAGGCTAACGGCAAGCCCGGAGGGCGATAGATAATAGCCCAGCGATTCATCGCTGGGTACGCGGCCAGAAAGACCAGACCAGTCCCGCCAGGCACGAAAGAGCCCCTGCGGCTTGGCAGAGCGTCTCTTTCGCCCCTGGCGGGGCTAGAAATTATGCGAACGCCCGTTACCCACCGTTGAAACGGTGGGCTATTTTCGGTCGTCCCTGCGGGACTGGCTGCGTCTTAGCCTTCTACCGGGTCGTTGTTTCTTTGTATCGTGGGCCACGCCACGGCGGTGCGAAGAATCCGACGGCCGGGACGTCATAGGCGTTGCGTTCTGCGTGCGGATCTCATACTATGTACCGCGGAGGGCGGGTTCTGAACCCGCTCTTGTCGTTTTGGTATTCCCACCTTCAGGTGGTTTCCCAGGGGAGGCTGTAGCACCGCAGGGGGTCCCCGGCGTCGTGGTGTCGGAGGGCCCGCTCAATATTGGCGCCCACAGGAAGGAGCGTCGGACGTGACGGAATCGCAAGGTCGCGAGGCAAGGGTCGTTCGCCGGGGGCCGTATCCGGAACTGACGTGGACGGCCCTGCTGCTCGGGTACGGCATCGGCATCGTCATTACCCTGAGCCTGGGTTATGCGGCCCTGATCCTCGGCTTCTCGCACGAGGGCTCGGAATTGGCCGCCATTCTGGGTTTCGGCATCCTGCGCGGCCTGCTGGGACGCACCAGCATCATCGAGAACAACATCAGCCAGACCGTGGCCAGCGGCGTCAATGCTGCCTCGGCCGGCATGATGTTCACGATCCCGGCCCTGTTCATTCTGAACCAGACGGACTTCAATCCGCTGGTGATGATCTTCGCCTGCATCACGGGCAGTTTCCTGGGCGTGGCCTTCATCATTCCGCTGCGCAAGCAGATGATCGACTTCGAGCGCCTGACCTTCCCCGGCGGCGTGGCGGTGGCGACGGTCCTCAAATCGCCCGGTGCGGGCGTGCACAAGGCGCTGCTGCTGCTGCTCGGCATCGGCCTCAGCGCCGTCGTGAGCCTCGTCAGCCACCTCGCCTCGTTCGAGCATCTGCCGCTCGGCCGGTATCTCGGCCTGCCGCCCTCGATGAACGCCGTCTGGTTCCTTTCCCTCCTGACGGTCGGCGTCGGCTTCATCGCCGGCCGGGGCGGCGTCGCCTTCATCATCGGCGGCTTCACCTGCTACTGGATTCTCGGGCCGATCCTGGCGGGGATGGGCCTGCTGCCGGCGCCGGGGCAATTCCCGGACCCGTACAGCGCGATCCCGGAATACATGCGGGTGAGGCTCTTTCGGCCCGTGGGGATCGGCATGCTCATCGGCGGGGCGATCACGGGCATCGTCTTTGCCCTGCCCCTGATCGTCAACGCGGTCCGCAGCATGCACGATGCCGCCCGGACCCGGACGGGCGCGTCCCAGGATGAGATGCCGATTCGCTTCCTGTACGGTGGCATCGCGGCGGCCGTGCTCGTGCTGTCGATCACGGCCGTGTATTCCTTCGCCGGCGTGGGGGTTCTCCGCGGCATCCTCATGGCCCTGGTCGGGACGCTGTGGATCTGGATGGCGGGCGTCATCCTGTCGGAGTGCATCGGCCGGACCAACTGGTCGCCCATGAGCGGCATGACCCTGATCGGCGTGACCCTCTTGGTCCTGATGACCCGCGACCTGGGCAGCAAAGGCGCCATCATCGCCTCCGTGATCGTCGGCGCGGCCACCTGCTGCGCCATGGCCCAGGCGACCGATCTGATGATGGACCTCAAGACCGGCTATCTGGTCGGAGCACGCCCCCGGCGCCAGCAGACCGCGCAGTTCGCGGCCACCTGGCTGGGACCCATCGTCATCCTGCTCCTGATCTACGTGCTGCACCGGGCCTACGTCCTGGGCAGCGAGCGGCTGCCGGCGCCGCAGGCGCAGGCCTTGGCCGGGGTGATCAACGGGATTCTGGGCGGTGAGGTCCCGGTGGCGAAATACGCGGTCGGGGCCGTGCTCGGCGCCATGCTCAGCGCCACCGGCATCGGCGGGCTGGGCATCCAGGTGGGCCTGGGCTTCTACCTGCCGTTCTATATCGTCCTGACCTACACGATCGGGCTGCTGCTGCGGATCGTCGTCGATTGGCGCCGGGGACTTCGTTACAGTGAAGAGGTGGGTATTCCCGTCGCGGCGGGTTTCATCGTGGGCGAGGGCCTGATGGGGGTCGGTTTCGCCGTGTACTCCATTGTCGCGGGCTTCGTGGGTTGATCGAGGTGACGCATGGGTCGATTGGGCTTGATCTTGGTGGCGGCGGGGTTCCTGGGCGGGGCACTGGCCTCCGTATTGGATGAGGCGGTTGTGCCTTGGGGGTGGTTCCTTCCGGCCGCGGCGGTCGGGTTTCTCGGCGTCAGCCTGGTCCGGATGAGCCGCAGGCGGGAAACCCGTGCGGCCGAGCGGCTGGTCGGGCACCTGCGGACGGTCCAGGACAGTCTGGGCCGGATCGCCCGGAACATCACCCAACTCAACGCCGAAAAGCAGTCCCTGGATCCGTACGACGTGCGTCATCGCCTGGAGGAGTTGTTCGCGGACGACCTGAGCACGTTTCTGGCCGCCCGCGAGAGCATCGCCCATTCCCACGGGTTGGCCGCGTACGGGGAAGTGATGAACTGCTTCGCCGCCGGCGAGCGCTACCTGAATCGTGCCTGGTGCGCCTCCGCCGACGGCTACATCGATGAGATCCATCAGGCCCTGGAAAAAGCCACGGAGCAGTTTACCGCCGGCCGGGACAGAGTCGTTGCCCTGTCCGTCGCTCCGGGCCCGCAGACCGACCCCGCCGCCGCACTCCAACCGGAGCCGGACTGAGCAGGTCCCAAGGCAGAGCGCCGGCATCGGGTGCCGCCTGGTACTGCGTTTCGGAAGGCCCGCGGCTGCCGGCAGGAGATTGCTTCGTCGCCCTCGGCGCAAGCGCCGCTGCGCGTCGGGCCTCCTAAGAAAATAGGGCTCATCCGGCTTTGGCGTACTTCGATGGCTCTTGGGGACTCTGTCCCCAAACCCCTGAGATTTTCCGCTTTGGGCCAATAGCATCGTAGAGGAGAGCCGCACGGTACGGCCCTGCGCGGGTCGTGGTCGCTTCTGGGTCGGTCGGCGGACATCCAGGGGGGCCATCTCAGGATCGCTGGCAGCGCTTGCCAAGGAGAGGAAACTTGCCCTTACCATGCTATTGGCCCAAAGCGGAAAATCTCCTTCGCACGACCGCTTCGGGCGTGCCTCCATTATGGAAGTACGCTAAAGCCGGATGAGCCGAAAATAGGTTTGGGCGAGGGGCCTGGTTCAAGAAACAGTCTTTTCGGGTAACAGAGAGCGGGTGGCAGCGGCAAGCGCAGTCTTCGGAGCTTGCCGATGGTCTTGCTTGTCCGCCATCGGCAAGACCTGCGCAAAGCCTTCGGC
>VGYL01000354.1 GCA_016872975.1 Planctomycetota bacterium | reverse complement strand
GCTTCCTGAGTCGCTCCATCCGGACAGCCCGCACGCTTGTTGTTGTTTTGCTCACGCTTGATGACAATGGGGTGGCAGCGTTGAGAGGCCATCGCCAAGGCCTTCGGCCTTGACGCTGCCACCCCCTAATGAGTTTTGACAAGCAGCTTCGGCAATGCGTAGGGTGGGGCTTGCCCCACCGGTTCTTCCCGCGCTGTGGACTGCGGTGGGGCAAGCCCCACCCTACAACCACGCGTTGCCCGGCGCGAGGCAAATCACCGAAACAGCTCGGGCCGCGCGATTACCGCTCTTGCACGTGAGAACTCGTTAAACAGAAAGGTGGGACATGAACCCGACCGGCATAATGCAGGGTGTCTTTCTCGTGGTGCTCACGGTGGCCGTTTGTGGCAATTCGGCCGGGGCGCAGCCGCGCCGGGAGCATGGCCTTCACTATACATCGCCTGCCACCGTCTGGGATGAGGCGTTGCCGCTGGGCAACGGGCTGCTGGGGGCCCTCGTCTGGGGGGACGGCAAGCCGTTGCGGATTTCCCTGGATCGCACGGACCTGTGGGATCTGCGGCCGGTGCCGGAGTTCCACACGCCGGAGTACTCGTACAGGACGATGCGCCAGTGGGTCAAAGAGGGACGTATCAAGGACCTGCACCGGTTGTACGATGAGCCCTACGGCCATCCCGGTCCGACGAAGATCCCGGCCGGCCGGATCGAGTTGACATTTGAGGACGAGACCAAATTCGAGAGCGCGTCGCTCGACATCGGGAAGGCTGTCGCGGCCGTGCACCTGAACGATGGTGTCACCGCGCGGGTGTTCGTCCATGCAACGGAGCCGCTCGGCCTTGTCGAGATCAAGGCGCGCAAGCCCGCCCGAATTACCCTGATCGCACCCCCGTTCGCCGGCAAGATCACGGAAGAGGCCGGGGCCAACAAGATCAGCGCCGGCGATCTGGCGACTTTGCGCTACGAAGCGCCCATTCAGGAGAGCGGCGCGACGTGGACGGGCTATCTGCAGAAAGGCTGGGGCGATTTTCGCTTTGCCGTCGCTTTGGTCTGGCGCGAGTCGGGCCAAGGCTGGCTCGGCGTCTGGTCGATCTGCACGTCGAAAGAGTCGAATGAGCCGCTGGCCACCGCCCGCAAACGTTGCGAGGCGGCACTGGCGCGGGGACTGGATGAATTGCTTCCTGCACACGAGCAGTGGTGGGCTTCCTACTGGGATCTGGGCTCGGTCTCGGTGCCGAACGCGGTTATCGAGCGGCAGTGGTACCTGGAGACGTACAAGTTCGGCGCCGCGACGCGGCCGGACACGCCGCCGATCACGCTCCAAGGGCCCTGGACCGCGGACAATATGAAAATCCCGCCTTGGAAGGGCGACTATCACCACGACCTCAATACCCAGTTGAGCTACTGGCCCGCCTACAGCGGCAACCGGCTCGATGGGGCCTCCGGGTTTGTCCGCTGGCTCTGGGCGACGCGGGAGAACGCCCGCGCCTGGACGAAGCGGTTCTTCGATCTGCCCGGCCTGAACGTGCCGATGACGGCGGACTTGGAGCAGAACCAGATCGGCGGCTGGCACCAGTACACGCACTCGGCGACGACCGCCGCGTGGCTCGCCCATCACTTCTACCTCCACTGGCGCTACAGCATGGACCGGCAGTTCCTCGAAGAGCGGGTGTATCCGTGGCTGCGGGACACGTCGATCTTTCTGGAGGCGGTGACGGAGACCGGCCCCGACGGCCAGCGGACCCTGCCGCTGAGCTCGTCGCCCGAGATCAACGACAACCGCTTGGAGGCGTGGTTTCCCTCGATCACCTCCTACGATCTGGCCCTGATCCGCTGGGCGCTGCAAACGACGGCCGCGGTGGCGCGGGCCGTCGGCGAAGCGGAGCAAGCGGAGCGTTGGCGTCGGCTACTGACCCAGATGCCGGAACTGGCGCTCGATCCGAACAGCCGCCGATTGCTGGTGGCGCGGGACTATCCGCTCCCGTCTTCGCACCGGCATTTCTCGCACCTGATGGCGATCCATCCGCTGGGCCTGATCCGCTGGGAAAACGGGCCCGCCGACCAGGCGGTCATCAGGGCCTCGTTGGCGGACCTGGAGGCCAAGGGTACCAGTGCCTGGTGTGGCTACAGCTTCTCCTGGCTGGCGAACCTCGCGGCCCGGGCCCGGGAAGGAGAGAAAGCGGAGCGGGCCCTGCAGATCTTCTCCGAGGCGTTCTGTCTGCGCAACAGTTTCCACTGCAACGGCGACCAGTCCGGCCGGGGCTATTCGAGCTTCCGCTATCGTCCCTTCACGCTGGAAGGCAACTTCGCCGCGGCGGCGGGCTTGCAGGAGATGCTCCTGCAAAGCTACAGCGGGACGATCCGCCTGTTCCCGGCCGTCCCGCCAAGCTGGCGGGACGTCTCCTTCAAGACCCTGCGGGCGGAAGGGGCTTTTCTCATCAGTGCTGAGCGCAAGGATGGCATCACGCAGCGCGTCGAGATCGTGGCGGAAAAGGGCGGCCTCTGCCGCATCGAGAACCCATTCCCCGAGGGACCCGAGGGGGTGACGGGTATCGATGCGAGCTTTGCCAGAGTGGATGGAAAGGATTTCCTGGTGCGAACGGCGCCCGGCCGGAAGCTGGTCCTCACCCGCCGAATACCGTAGTGACGCCGGCGCGGCTCCGAACGATTGACGGCTCTGGCGTGCTCTATGGATGGATGGATGGCATCGCCAGACCAAGATGGGTAGAACGATGAGGCGCTCACGCCCATGCTACGGAATGCCTCACGCCGTCGTCCGGCAGTAGGGTGTGCTGCGCACACCTTTCCCGTCGGCCGATTCTTCTCTCTCGTCACGACGGACCAAATGCCGGGGCGCCGGCCGCAACGGCGTTTCTTCCTGGGCGTGGGAGATGGTGGGCACAGCACACCCTACGCGCGCCTCTGCTCCAGGGCCTCATCTAGAATTGGGGCGCGGTTGGGCCATTCGAACCGCGTGAGGCGGTCGCGGATGGGCCGGGCGGCGTGGTGCAGGGAGTCATTGCTCTCCGTGCGCCCGGCCAGATCGGCCAGTCGGTCGGCGAGGCCCCGGGCGCCGGCTGCGTAGAAGAACTCCTGCGCGGCTTTGCCCTCGTGACAATCGAAGACCTCCGGATAGGCGAGCCGTCGGGGGACCAGGGGATAAGCCCCGGCGAGCGTCGCTTCCACGGCGCTGAGGCCGAAAAACTCGTGCGTCGCCGTCGAGACGAAAACATCCGCTTCGAGCAGGGTGGCCTCATAGTCGGTCCGGTCTTGCTGATAGCCCCAGCGGTCGATGTGGTCGGCGAGGTACCGGCGGGCGTGGGCGAAGATCTCCGGGACCTCGCGGAATTGCTCGCCGATCACACTGATCCGAAAGGGGACCTGCCGTTCCTTCAGGAGCCCGAGTGCCGCGAAGAACTCCTCGGGGTTCTTATCGTGCTCCCACCGGGCGGCCCACAGGATCCGTAGCGGTCCCGCCCGGCGGGGACCGCGTGGGGCGAAGCCGGGAACGCCGGGCGGAAAGACCTGCGACTTGGCGCGAATGCCCGCGACGGCGTCGAACGGCTGATAGTCCGGCATCCGGCTCAGGAACGCCTCCAGGGCGTGCAGGAAGGCGTCCCGGTGGAACGCGGAATTGAACCAGACGGCCCGGGCGGCCAGGGCGCTGGTCATATTGGTCATGGCGAACTGGTAGTCGCGCTCGCTTTCCACCCGCACGGGATAGGTCAGTTGATTCTCGTGGAAGTAGACGACGCTCGGAAGCTCTTGCACCGCGGGCGGCGCCAAGCCCAAGAACTCTGCCAGGTTGAGCATATCGGAACAGAATAGCAGGTCCCACGTCGCGCCACGCGCGAGCCTCTCCTGCACCTGTCCGGCGAAGGTGACCGCCGCGTGGCGCATTCGCCACTTCCACTTGTAGGCAGGCAGCGACAGGATCGTCCACTCGTGCCGGCCGGCCTGCGACCAGCCTTCGAGAAAGGCCCGGTGACTGCCGCCGAAATAAGGCTCCAGAGCCAGAATCCGCACACGTTGTCCCGATTTCCAGTGATACGTTGTGACGAATCGCTTCGGTACTTGGGTGCCATGCTTACGCCTCGTAAGCATGCCTCTTCTACCGAATGGAACATGTCTACGAGGCGTAGACATGGCACCCGGCGCCTTCTGGCGTTCGGAGTTCCGCCCATAGTATAGGCGGTGAGACATATGTCCAGAAGGTCAGTCCGACCTTCCCTCTTTTCGTGTCGATAGGAGATGGAGCCGGCTGCGCCGGAAGACTCTCAGACCCGCCTGAAGGCGGAACTCCGAACCAGCCGAACTCCGAACCAGCCCGACTCGCAATGCCGGGCTGGCTTACCGGTCTTGTTCGTCAAAACTCACCAGGCGCCTGGCCCCGGGGGTCAGCCGATTTCCTCGTCGATCCAGCCGAGCAACTCCTGCACTTCCTCGATCGTGATGTCGCCCATATGGGCGACGCGGAAGGTCTTGTCCTTGAGTTGGCCGTAGCCGGCGCTGAAGATCGTGTTGTGCTTCTGCTTGACTGCTTTGATGACTTCGCCCACGTTGATGTTGCGGGTGTTCTTGATCGTGGTCAGCGTGTTCGAGGCGTAGCGCTCCTCGCAGAACAGCTCGAACTTCTGCTTGGCCCAGCCGCGGACGAAATTGCCCATCGCCCGATGGCGCGCCCAGACGTTCTCCATGCCTTCGTTGACGAGCTTCGTGCACTGGTAGTGCAGGCCCATGATGTGCGGGATGCTCGGGGTCACGAGGGTCTGGTTCTTCTCGGCGGCCTTGGCCCACTCGATGAAGTTGAAGTAGTACCCCTTGGCGGGAACGCTCTTGGCCTTCTCGACCGCCCGCCGGCTGACGGCGGCGACCGTGAAGCCCGGCGGCAGGCCGAACGCCTTCTGCACCGACGCGAACGCCACGTCCCAGCCGAGCTCGTCGAAATGGACCGGCTGGCCGATCATGCCGCTGACGGCGTCCACGAACACCAGCACGTCCGGGTACTTGGCCTTCATCATCTTGGCGATGTCATAGATCGGGTTCATCAGGCCGGTGCTGGTCTCGTTGTAGATCAGCGTGATCGCGGCGTATTTGCCGCCGGCGAGCTTGGCGTCGATCAGCTCGGGCGTCGTCGCCTGGCCCCATTCGACCTTGAGCACGTCCACGTTGCGGCCGCAGTCCTTCACGACGTCCGCCCACTTGTCGCTGAACGCACCGCAGCAGGTCGCCAGGACCGTCTCGTCGGGGGCAACGCAGTTGCGGATGGAAGCCTCCCAGAGCCCGGAGCCGCTGGAGGTCGACAGGAAGACGTACTGCTGCGTGAACAGCAGCTTCTTGAGCATCTCGGCCACTTCGCCGTGGAGCTGCGCGTATTCCTTGTCGCGATGGCCCAGCGTGGGACGGGCCAACTCCTGCAGCACGTCCGACTTGACCTGGATCGGTCCGGGGATGAACAATCTCGGCGGGTTCTTCCAATCTACCATAGGGCCTCCAAGAAAAGGGGAATAATGGAATACTGGAATAATGGAATCTTGGGTGGACTCAGATATCCCCTATCCCCATTATTCCAATATTCCATCATTCCATTACTCCATTCATAGCTTCTGAATCGTCAGTCCGGTATACATCTTCGGATAGAAATACGTCGATTTGTGCGGCATCCGCTCGCCGGCCTCCGTGACCTCGGCCAGTTGCGGCATCCTGACCGGGTTGGTGAAAAAGGCGATCTGCTTGGCGCCGGCGTCGACGCGCTCGATCATATCGTCGATCGCCTGGGGTACGTCCTTGATGTACTCCACGTACCGGGCGTCGCCCATCTTCTCTTCGTCGAGTCCCAGTTGCCGTTCCAGCACGAGCTTTTGCAGCACCGCGACATCGAGCGAGCGCCAGGCGTCGCTCTTGTCAGGCGCCACCGCGGTCATCAGAGACGGGTCCTTCAGGACTGCCACGTAGAAGGAGTCGTCGCCCAGATACAGGCCAACGGCCGTATTGGCGCGCTCGTGCAGACGGCGCATCTCAGCCAGCATGAGCTGCTTGGCAGATTCTCTGGTCTTATCGGTGAACTTGAAGGGCGCCAGGCGGAAGCTGCGCTCCAACTCAGCGAGGAACGTCCCGCCTTGGAAACCGGCGATTCCGCCGACGAGGCGGTGCGTCGCCAGGACCACGACGCCCTCCTGGCACATGTTGCTGAAGGCGATCATCTGGTAGCGGGCCTTCGGATTGCCGCTTTCGCGCATGTAGGTCAGGCCGACGGTATAGCGGTGGTGGCCGTCGGCGATGATGCAGCTCTTTTCCTGCATCATCTTCTCGATGGCCTCGATCTCTTCCGGGGCGGTGATCGCGTAGAGCCGATGCCGTACGCATTGCTCGTCCAGGAAGTCGATCAGCGGCTCGGTCGCGATCGTGGCGAGGGTCTCCTGGCCGCGCACCGCACTGCCGGAGACGCCGGGATGGGCCGGCCGGCCGGACGCGAAGACGCGCGTTGAGGTGCCCGACGCCTGTGTGGCCAGGGGCGGCTCCTGTGTCATGGCTTCGGTGATGATCCTCTCCGCGACACCCTGCGGATCCTCGTACAGCATGAATACCAGGCCGAAACGGGCGGCCGTGGCCCGTTCGAGGCTGAGCCGGTCCTGCATGGGCTTGGCAAAGATCTGCTCGTGCGGCCGGACGACCTTGCCGAAATCCTCCAGCCGGGCCAGCGCGATGAAGCTCAGACGCTGATACGGCGTGCCCCCGAGCTCGAAATCCTGGACATAGCCGTAGATGGCGTCCTGGTCGTCCTCCTTGAGGGCACCCGCCCGGAGCCAGGTCTGGAGGTACTCCGCCGCACGGGTGTATTGGTTGTCCCGTTCATTGTC
>VGYL01000353.1 GCA_016872975.1 Planctomycetota bacterium | reverse complement strand
ATGTTCCCTTTTCCGGCGGTGAGCCGGGCCGGGACGCCCGCGCAGGAACGGCGTGCCCCCGCTCTCGTCTTGCCTTCGGGCGCCGCCGGGACCATAATACCGCCTGGCGGAGTCACTCGTCCAGGTGAGCGGCCTACCATCAGGAGCGGCAGTGGTTCGGACTGGCAATGGCGGCGATTGAAATCGAGTCTCTGACGAAGTGGTACGGCCGGGCACGCGGGGTCGAGGCGGTGACCTTGGCGATCGAGCCCGGTGAGATCTTCGGCTATCTCGGACCGAACGGGTCCGGCAAGACGACGACGATTCGGTGCCTGATGGGCCTGCTGCGGCCGAGCGGCGGCGTGCTTCGGATTCTGGGCGCGCGGGTCGTGCCGGGCCGGGGGACGCAGCACGCGCGGATCGGCTATCTGCCGGGCGATTTTCGCATCTGGGGACGGGCGAAAGCGAGCCGCTCCCTGGGGCTTCTGGCCGCGTTGGGCGGTGACCGCCGCACAACGGCCCGGCGCCGGGAGTTGGCGGCACGATTCGAGCTGGATCTGGACCGGGCCGTGGGGGACCTCTCCAAGGGCAACCGCCAGAAAGTGGCCCTGGTTTCCGCGTTTCAGCATCGGCCCGCGGTGCTGGTGCTCGACGAGCCGACGGCCGGCCTGGACCCGCTCATGCGCCAGGCCGCCCTCGACCTGATCCGGGAAGCGGCCGGGGAGGGGGCGGCCGTTCTGTTGTCCTCCCACGATCTGAGTGAAGTGTCGGCGGTGTGCAGCCGGGCCGCGATCCTGCGCGAGGGCCGCCTGGTGGAGATGGCCCCGATCTCCCGGATCGTTCAGCAGGGCGAGCACCGCCTCAAGATATGGTTCGCCCATGGCACGCCGATTCCCGAGGTCCCGATGGATCGGCTGCCGGGCGTGCGGATCGTCGAGCGGCAGCCGGGCATGCTGCATCTCGCCTATCGGGGCGCCGCGGATGACATCCTCAAGTGGGTCGCCCGGTTCCCCGTGGACCGGATCGCCACGCCCCAGACCTCGTTGGAGGAGGCCTTCATGCAGTACTATCGGCCGCCGGACGCCGGCGGGGCCGGAACCCGCCCAGTCACGCCGGGAGCCTGTCCATGAGCCGTGCGTTGCGTCCGCCGTTTCCGTTCGCGCTGCTGCGCTTCTGGCTGCTGCGGATCTTGCCCGCGTGGGGCGGGATTGCCCTGTTGATCTTTCTGATGCAGATCGCGGTCAGCGGCATTGTCCACGACAATGAAAAGGTCAAGACTCTTTTGGGCTTCCTCGAGGCGTTGCCGTCGATCGTGAAGGCCGCCTTGGGGGGCGAGATGCTGCGGCTCGGCAATACGGCGGGCCTGATCGCCATCGGCTACAATCACCCGTTCGTCCTGTTTCTCTACATGCTCTTTGCCGTCGGGACGCCCACGGGCCTGCTTGCGGGCGAAGTGCAAAGAGGCACGATGGAACTGATCCTCAGCCGCTCGACCACCAAGGTCCAGGTCTACGTCTGTGCCGGCATCCTGACCCTGGCGGGCATGTTCGCCCTGGTCCTCGTGATGTTCCTGGGGACGGTGGCCGCCGTGAATATCTTCACGTTCCAGGACCGGGTCCCGCTCGACGTCTTCTTCCGCATCGCGATCAACGGCGGCCTGCTGGCCAGCACTTTCGGGGCCTTTGCCCTCCTCTGTGCCGGCACGTTCGCACGGCTGTACGCCGCCGTCGGGGTCGCCGTCGCCTTTCTGGTGACCAATTACTTCCTGGCGGTGGTCTCCAACTGGTGGCCCCGCATGGCGTTCCTCAAGCGCGCGACCCTCTTCTACCTGATCGACAGCTCGAATCTCTGGCAGGGCTGGCCCGTGCGCAATATGGCCATCCTGGCGGCGCTGCTGCTGGCCGCGGCGGGGCTCGGCGCCGTCATCTGGCACCGGCGCGACCTGCCCCTGTGACATCGCCGTGGTTCCGGGATGCCGTACATTCCGTATTTGTTATCCAAAATCTTCTTGCACTGGCTGTGTCACGCGGTCACAATAGGGCAGGCTCGGAGTCTATGTGGATGTATGCGGGCGGCCACGCCCGTTCTGACCGATCGAACCAGCACCCTCCGGGGAGATTGTCCGGAGAATGGAGTAAACGGATCTGAGGGTGACTACATGAAGCTACCGGAAAGAAAACCATCGGGTCGGGAAAAAGACGAAGCCGCGGTCGTGGCGCTGGCGCAGTTGCGCGAGAAGCTGCATGCGACGGAGATCTCGCACGCCCGCAAGGCGGCCTTCCAGCTCTCCTGGATGCAGGAGGACGGCCTGGAGATCCTTGTCGAGGCGCTGTTCGGCAGTTTCCCGCGTGACACGAAGAAGGCCGCCGCCTACGGTCTGCGCAGTATGAACGGCCGGATGCGCAAGCTGGCCGAAGAGGCCCTGACCAAAGGCCTGGCCCATCACAATCGCATCACGAAGGACGCCTGCGCCAAATCGCTGCAACTGCTGAAAGAGGGACCACCTCCCAAGAGAGCCGGTTTCCAGAAGGAGTTTCAGCGGCCCCGCCGGCCCGGGATCAAGGAGTTCCGCGGGCGCGGCCCGGCACGAAACCAGTTCCAACCACGGAATGCCCGCCCGGGGCGGTGAGGAAAGAAAAGGACCGAAAGGACCTCAACGACCTAGAACTGGTTGCCGGTGAGGCGGCAGGGGGCTGTGTCATTTAGGTCCTTTGGGTCCCTGAGGTCCTCTTCACTGAAGAACCTCACCGCCGCTGCATCGAGTCACTTCGCCCTGTGACATACCCATCCCGTACGCCCCGCTGGTACGCCCGGGAAGAGGAATGCCCTCTCCTGCCCCCCGCATACGATCCCAGCGGACGGACGCCGTTATAGCCGTCCACGAACCCCGTCAGGTACGCCTGTTCATCCGTGGGGCCGGGCTTGGGCGCGAGGCCCGCACGCCGTGCGCTGCCGCAACCGGCCGCAACGCCCAGAAGAACCAGAACCGCTAGAATCCGCCTCATTTCTTCGCCCTCCAGACTTATCACGCTTTGGGAGGCATGCTATCCCACGAATCATACCACGCGGCCGCGTCCTGGTCAAGGCTTGCGGGAGTCCGACCCAGGACAATTGCATGTGCGCCCCCTGGTGACGAGCGTTCGGAGTTCCGCCTTATGAGTTTTGGCGAGCAAGTTCGGTAATGTGTAGGGTGGGGCTTGCCCCACCGCTTTCCTTGGGTCCGGCTTCCCGGTGGGGCAAGCCCCACCCTACAACCACACGTAGCCTGGCGCGAGGCACATCGGCGAAATGACGGGTACGGCGCGATTACCGGTTTTGTCCGTCAAAATTCATTAGGCGGCGCCAGACCGCGCCGCGGCTCAAGACCTTGTCAATGTGGAGGGCCGGACCGTCCAGACCCGCGTAAACGCGGAACTCCGAACAGTTGCGGGCCACAAGCCAGGTATTCCGCGCAGATCATGGAACGATCACCTTGCCTGCGTGCGATTGCCCTGCGCCGTCATACGTCCGCAGAGATGGCCTGGATTTCCCGGATCAGGTCGCCCACATCGCAGTCCTTGAGCAGGTAGGAGCAGGCGCCCGCCTGGCGCATCCGGTCGGCGTAGGCTTTGGAATCATGGACGGACAGCCCGATGACGCGGACCTGCGGGCACTCCTCGGTGATACGTCGGGTGGCCTCGATCCCATTGAGATGAGGCATCACGATATCCATCAGCACCACGTCCGGCTCAAGCTGCCGGGCCAAGCGGACCGCCGCACCGCCGTCCGGCGCTTCGCCCACGACTTCTACATCCCCCTCATATTGCAACGCCTGAACCAGGCTGCGCCGCACTGCAGCATGATCGTCGGCAATCAGCACTCGCATGCTCTACCCCCTGGCGCCTCCTGATTGCCCTCCCTGGCGAACTCTCTGAATTCTGCACCCGTAAAACAGTGTTGGATTTCCGCGTGACAAACGGTATCTATAAGACTACGTGCCCTGTGGGTGGCTGTGCCGACGGCGGTGTGCGGATTTTGCTCAAAACGACCGCCTCGATCCTTCAGGCTTCCCCGAGGATACGCCAGGCGGATAGACGCATGAACAACCAGTCGAGGAACGAACCGGCCGAAAACGCACCGCAGTCCCGCCGTGGCGGCCCACGGCCGCAACGACAGGAGCAGCCCGCACCGGCGCGATCGGCCCTGCACGAGAGCGAGGAGCGCTACCGCACGCTGTTCAACACGATGGATGAGGGATTTGTCCTTCAGGAAATCCTCTACGATCCGCAGGGACGGCCCTACGACTACCGGTTCCTCGAGGTCAATCCGGCCTTCCAGCGGCAGACGGGTCTGTCCGCCGTCGCTCTGGTGGGCCGGACCGTCCGGGAGGTGCTGCCCGGGATCGAGCCGGTCTGGTTCGAGCGCCTCGGCCGGGTGGCCTTGACCGGCCGGCCGGAGCAGTTCGAAGTCTGGAGCGAGACCCGGCGCCGCTGGCATGACATCCGGGCGTATCCGACGGCCCCGGGCCGCTTGGCCGCCGTGCTGATGGACATCACCGAGCGCAAACAGGCGGAGCAGGCGCTCCAGGAGTCGCACGAGCGATCGCAGGGGCAGGCCGAAGAATTGCAGATGGCCAACGAGGAGCTCCATGCGCAGGCGGAGGAGCTGCACGCTTCCAACGAGGAGCTGCGCCGGCAGGAGCAGGCGCTGCGCGAGAGCGAGCAACGGCTGGTGTGGTCGCAGGAGATCGCCCATCTGGGAAGTTGGGAGCTGGATGTGGTGCAGAACCGCCTCAGGTGGTCGGACGAGGTGTACCGGATCTTCGGTCTCCAACCGCGGCAGTTCGGCGCGACGTACGAAGCGTTTCTGGCCCGGGTGCACCCCGACGACCGCGTCGCCGTGGACGCGGCCTACTCGGGCTCCCTGCGCGAGAACCGGGACACCTACGAGATCGAGCACCGCGTGGTCCGCCCCGGGACGGGCGAGATCCGCTTCGTCCACGAGAAGTGCCGGCACCTCCGGGATGACGCGGGCCGGGTTGTCCGGTCCGTCGGCATGGTCCATGATGTCACCGAGCGCAAGGCCCTGGAAGCGCAGTTGCGCCGGCTGAACGATCAGTTGGAGCAAGAGGTGCAGGCCCAGACGGAGGAGCTGAAGGACACCATCGACCGGCTCCAGGAGGAGGTCGCCCGGCGGGTGCAGGCCGAGGACGGGCTCCGCCGCCGTTCCCAGATGCTGGAGGCCTTCTTCCTGCACACGATCACGCCGCTGGCGTTCCTCGACCGCCACTTCAATTTCGTGCGCGTCAACGAGGCGTACGCCCAGGCCGACCAGAAAGACCCGGACTATTTCCCGGGCAAGAATCATTTCGTGCTCTATCCGCACGCGGAGAACCGGCGGATCTTCGAGCAGGTCGTGCGGACGAAGCAGCCGTACTTCGCCCATGCCAGGTCCTTCACGTATCCGGGCGTCCCCCGGCGGGTGACCTACTGGGATTGGCAGCTCACGCCTCTGCTGGACGAGCAGGGCGAGGTGCAGTTTCTCGTGCTCAACCTCGAAGACGTCACCGAGCAGCAGACGGCGTTCCACGAGCTCCAGCAGCGGGCCCGCCAACTGCAGAAGCTCACGCTGGACCTGTCGCAGGCGGAGGACCGCGAGCGCAAGCGCCTGGCGGAGATCCTGCACGACGATCTTCAGCAGCAGCTCGCCGCCGCCAAGTTCCATCTGAGCCTCCTGGGCAGTCATCTCCCCAAGGACACGGAGTTGGGCGACGCCTTGTCCCGGCTGGACCAGATTCTCAAGAACGCGATCGAGACCTCCCGCAGCCTGTCGCACGAGCTCAGCCCCGCCGTGTTGTATCAGAGCACTCTCGGCGAGACCTTCGAATGGCTGGCCCGCCAGTTGAAGGCCAAGCACGGGCTGACCGTCCACGTCGAGAACCGCGACCGCGTCGAAGCGGCTTCCGACGCGCTGAAGATCTTTCTCTATAAAGCGGCCCGGGAAATCCTCTTCAATATCGTCAAGCACGCCCGGGTCAAGGAAGCGCGGCTCCGCCTCCAGCGCCTGCGCGGCCGCGTGTGGCTGACGATCTCGGACCAGGGCCGGGGCTTCGATCCGCGCTCGCTGGGCAAGACGGGCGGCTTCGGGCTGCTGAGCATTCGCGAGCGGATCGAGCTGCTCGGCGGCCGGATGCGGATTCGCAGCGCCCCCGGCCGGGGCAGCACCTTTGTGATCACCGTGCCGGACACCGAAACGCCGGCGGACAGACGACCGAGGACGGAGGATGGAGAACAACCGGACGCGGGAACGCCGTCCTCTGCCCTCGGTCGTCCGTCTTCCGTCCTGCGGGTCCTGCTCGTGGACGATCACCAGGCCACGCGGGAGGGTCTGGCCGCCGTGCTGAGCGAGCAGGCGGACCTGGCCGTCGTCGGCCAGGCGGCCAACGGTCATGAGGCGGTCCGTCTGGCGTGCGAGCTCCGGCCGGACGTGATCGTGATGGACGTCTCCATGCCCATGATGGCCGGCGACGAGGCGACCCGGCAGATCAAGCGCCGGGTGCCGGGCGTCCGCGTGGTGGCGCTGTCGATGTTCGACGAGTCCGGCATGGCCCAGGCGATGTGCGAGGCCGGCGCCCAGGCCTATCTGCTCAAGACCGCACCTCCCGAGCAGCTCCTGGCCGCGATTCGCGGCGGCCCGGACGCTCACGCAGGGTGAAGGTAAGAAGGGAAGAAGGCGAGAAGGTCGGAGACTCCCCCTCACCATCTTCGTCCCTCCTGTGATATACCCATCAGGAATCACATTTCGGCGGTTTGTTCAAGTGTTTATGAGACGGTAGCCGAAATACGTGATGATGGATGGATTCCGACTGACAAGCGAAGAGGCCCGTTCGTTGCGGTCCTT
>VGYL01000352.1 GCA_016872975.1 Planctomycetota bacterium | reverse complement strand
CGAGCGTTTCGGCCCCTGGGTGGCCGCGATCTGCCGGAACGTAGCCAGGAACATGCGCCGGGACCGCAGAAGGCAACGGGTGCGAGCGGAAGATGGCGAGCCCCAGACGCCCGCACATCGGGATGACTGTTCGTCTCGGGCGATTTTCGCGTGATCGGTCCCAACGAGGTGCAGGGGATCCAGGCCGTCGGCTTCGAGGTTGCCGATCTCCACAGCCGTTTCAAGGACAAGCTGGGGCTCGGCGGCAGACTGGTGGACTTCTTCTTCTCTTTCGGCCCGGCGCAGGCTCGGATGCGGGTGAACCCGAAGACCCACTTGCCCATCCAGCTCGAAGCGGAAGGCAAGGTCCACCCCTGCCTCGTGACCGGCTACCGTGAAATGACGCTTCGCGAGATCGACGACCGCTGGGACTACGGCGTGGAGCTCGACGACGCCCAATTCCTGCCCGCGATCCCGGACGACTACCAGCCGCTGAATCCGGGAGCCGCCGCCCGGGAAAAGGCCGCCTGGCTCGCCGTGGGCGCCCTGCCTATCGTCGGGATCGTCGCCCGCCGAAGATGCCGCCGGGCGCGGAATCCCAGCATTCCGCTCGCCGAGTGATGTTGCATCGCTTGTCATAGGCCCAATCGGACCGGAGAAGGCCCTGTCGCGGAGTGCAGGGTTTTCTCGTTTTGCCGGAGGCGCAGGACAGGAAGGCAGAGGTCATGAATGACGATTCGCCGTGCGTTGTTCATTAGCCACCATGGAGAAGAGAGAAAGTGAGTCTATGCGACATCCAGGGGCGAAATTGCGTTCGGTTCTTGAATGCATCCTTCTGAGAGAATATCGGCGAGGTCAGCCTTTTCAGACTCTGGGGGGGCAGTCCCGGGAAGCGGGGTGGCGACTATCGTTCTCTGACCGTGGTCCGGTACAGCCAGAAGGTCACGAACGCCAGCAGGATGACGCCGACAGGGGCGCCGAAGGGGATCGCGCCTTCCCAGCGGGGCATCTCGATGTCGCGCTGCTTGAGCAGGACGATCGGAATGGCCACGAGAATGCCCATCAGGGCCTCGCCCGTGATCAGACCGGAGGCCATCAGCAGGCCCCGGCGCTCGGAGGCTTCCATCGCCGGAGCGTCGCTCTTGTTTCGCTTGTGGTACCGGCCGACCGCCAGGCTGACGAGTCCGCCCACAAAGATCGGCACCGACAACTGGAACGGCAGATAGAACCCGATCGCGACTGCCAGGACCGGCGTCCGGAACGGGTACTTCTTCGCCTGCAAGTACGTGTCCAGGGCGATGACCAGGGCCGCCAGGCCGATCCCCGTGAACACGTACGCCCAGGGCAATCTGCCCTCGAATACGCCCCGCGCGACCGAGGCCATCAGGTTGGCCTGGGGGGTGGAGAGGGCCTTGGGACCGGCGCCTGCCATGCCCGCGAAGCCATAGGCTCTTTGCAGCAAGATGAGGACGGGGGCGATGACCAGCGCGCCCGAGACCGTGCCGACCATTTCCATGACCTGCTGCTTCCAGGGCGTGGTCCCGACGAGCCGGCCGCATTTGAGGTCCTGCATGACATCGCCGGCGATGGCCGCGGCGCAGCAGACCACGCTGCCGATGATGATCGCCGCCGCGGGACCGTTCTGGGCCGCCTTGCCCATCAGCAGCACCAACAGCAGCGACGAGACCAGCACGGTCGAGACGGTTACGCCCGAGATCGGGTTGTTCGACGAGCCCACCAGGCCGGCCATGTACCCGGCCACCGCCGCAAACAGAAAGCCGGTAGCCAGCATGACCAGCGCCATAATCGCGGAGATGTGGACTTGCTGCACGAAGTGTTGATACACCATAAACAGCGGGACCACCGAGCCGATGATCAGGAAGATGATCCATTGCATCGGCAGATCTTTCTCCGTCCGCTCCACCGTGTTGTGGCCATCTTTGATCTGCTTGTACGCCCGCAGACCGCTGGTCATGCCGCTGACCAGAGACTTGCGCATGCGAAAGATCGTCCATAGGCCTCCGACGAGCATGCCGCCGACGCCGATATAGCGGGTCTTCGTCGACCACAGTCGGCTGGCGTAATCGAGAGCGGACATGGCCTGTCCGGCATTCTCACCGGACGCGTAGGTCGGCCAGTCGCCCGAGGCGGCCACGATCGGGATCGTCACGAGCCAGTTCGCCGCGCCGCCGACGAAGATCAGGACCGCGATATTCAGGCCCACGATGAAGCCCACCGACAGCAGCGCGGGACTGAGGTTCGAGCCGAAGTAGGCGATGGAGCCGCCCACGCGGGTGGCGCCTTGCATGATTTCGGGCCAGATCCCGATGGCGTTGGCGCCGACCTTGAACAGCCCGCCGGCCACGGCGGCCCGGACGATGTACTTGATTCCGGAGGTGTCTTTACGGCCGGTCTCCAGGACCTTGGCGGTCGCGACACCTTCGGGGAACTGGAGCTTCTGCTCGATGATCAGCGACCGGCGCAGGGGGATCGTGAACAGCACACCCAAGAGGCCGCCGAAACCCGCGATGACGGCAACCCAGACATAATGGAACTCCTCCCAGAAGCCGATCAGCAGCAGGGCGGGCAGCGTGAAGATGACGCCGGCGGCCAGCGATTCGCCCGCCGAGGCGCACGTGCCGATCAGGTTGCATTCATAGATCGTGCTGGTCTTGAAGAAGCGCATGATTCCCAACGCCATCACGGCAGCCGGGATCGCCGCCGAGACCGTCATTCCGGCGAACAAGCCCAGGTAGGCGTTCGCCGCCGAGAGGACCACGGCCAGCACAATGCCAATCAGAAGCACCCGAATCGTCAATTCCTGCGGTGTGTTGTTCCTGTCATCCATGAAGCACGCATCTCCAAAAAACTGTTCTATAACTTGCCCTATCGCAGAGCCTCTAACAGAATGACCCTGGATATGTCATTGCGAGGAGCTTCAGCGACGAAGCAATCTCAACCCTGCGAATGGAAGATTGCTTCGCTTTGCTCGCAAGGACAAAGCAGAAACCCGTCCCCAACTCCGTCAGGAACTGCTCCAGATTGCGGACGATGGCCGTCTCCAGGTCCTTCTCCGCATAGGCCCCCTTGAGCCCGAGGAAGTCGGGCACATACGGGTCCTTGAAGATATCCTCGTAGCAAACAACCTCGGCGGGCCCTCCTCGCTTTTCCTGCGCCACCAGGCGCGGGGTGTCCTTGGAGAGCGCCACCCGCTCGAACAACCCCCGGTCAATCTGCCGGCGGAGTTCTCGCACCGACCAGCGTTGTTCTGCCGCCTGTTCAAAGTAGAAGTCGCGACAGAGCGGATTGCTTTGACCCAGGAGCAACCGGTAGTGCGACCAGCCAAGGCGGAAGTGCCTGCGGAAATCAACCAGAAGCCGCTCGCAGGATTCTGCAGACGGCGTCTGCAGAATTTGATTGGAAAGCGGTTTGTTAGCCAGTGGCTGGAGAATTGTGCGGAGCGAAGATTCTCCAGACAGTGTCTGGAGAATCTGGTCGGAAGGCGATTTGCCAGCCAGTGGCTGGCAAATCGCGCGGGGCGAGGATTCTCCAGACACTGTCTGGGGAATCTGTGATTCGTTAGACCCTGTCGAACAAATTGAGTGAACGGCGGATTCGGCAGCCGCTGGCTGCCGAATCACAAAAGCATCGAAGAAACGCTTCATGTCCCGAAGATTATTAACGGAATATCCCTGTCCGTAATCCCGGGCCAAGACCACGGCCAACTGCTCCATCAGTTCCGTGCCGTACGCCGCACGTTTCTCATTCCTCTGGATATCCTGGGCAATGATGCGGCCGATGTTCCAGTAGAGGTTCACCATCGCCAAGTTGGCAGTCATGGAGACGTGGCTGCGGGTGGCCTCGATCAACTCCCGGATCTCGGTCGCGATCTTAGCGACGGGGATCGCGTCACCCCTTCGCACAAGGGTTTTGGTCTTCTGGGACGCGGCCTTCTTCTTCGCCATGGGTTATCTCACGAACTGGTCCACGAAGTACTTCGCCGTCAGGGGTTCGCCGGTGGCGTGCCGGATCATTTCGTGCCACGGGTACAGGTCGCCGGCCTCGAAGACCTTCTCTTTCAGGAACCGGCCGACCTGCCCCTGGCCGACGTAGCTGACGCCCTGGTCCGACTTGAGGGCGAGGACCTTCCGCACGATCGTGTGATGCAACTGCGACGCCAGCAGTTCGCCCAGCATGTAGTTGTGGTAATAGCAGGGGGCGACCGAGAAGTGGATCTTGGCGGCCCAGTCGGGATTCGTGCGGTCGGGCGGCCGTTTCACCAATTGGTACTTCTCGACCAGATCCCACCACAGCGCCGCCAGATCGCGGTCGGGATTGGCGTACAGCTCTTTCTCGAAGTTGTACATGACCATGGCCCAGCGGGCGAAAATGAGCTGCTTGAGCTGGGCGTACTTGCCGCCGATCTTCTCGATATCAGCTCGCTGGGTGTCGGAGAGGCCGAGTGTCTGCTGCATCCAGGCGGGGTTGCGGCTGAGCCGGCCGAAGAACATGGCGACGGCCTCAGTCGTGAACGGGTGGGCCGGCGAGCGGAGTAGGTATGGCGACGTGAAATCGAGGTACTTGTCGTACACGCCGTGACCGAGCTCGTGCAGGGTCGTCTCCATCCAGTTCTCGTTGCTCTTGATATTGCACAAAATGCGCACATCGCCCTCGCGGTCGATGTGGATGCAGAACGCGTGCGGGTTCTTGCCCTCTTTCTCGTAGAGGTCGCTGTTGGTCAGAATCGCCTTGACCGGCAGACCGATCCCCGCATAGAACGTCTCGGCCAGCTTCTTGACGTCCTTATCCTCATAGTAGACATCCAGGTCGAGGTCGTAGACCATCGGCGTTTCCTGGAAGAACGGGTCGTGGTAATGCCACGGCCTGAGTTCCTGGGGCGCGACGCCATACTTCTTGGCGAGAATCCCGTCCAGCTCGGCCTTCACCCGCGCAAAAGGCTTGTTGGTCCGCCGGTACAGGTCGGCGAAGATCTTGTCCAGCTCCCTGACGTCCTGCTCGCCGGTCGCCAGAGCCATCGTGTGATAGTTGTCGAAGCCAAGCTTGCGGGCGGCCTCGTTGCGCAGCTTGACCAGCCGGACGAGGTCCGCCGCGACCGCCTCGCCGACCTGCTTGCTCGCCAGCCAGGCCTTCTGACGCTGCGCGGAATCGGTCTGGTCCTTGAGGATGCCTTTGATCTCGTTGTCCGTCACCTTCTTGCCGTCGATGACGCCCCGGAAGGTGCTGAAGTTCTTCTCGATCTGCGTGCCCAGCTCGACGATCTGCTGGAGCAGCTCCGGCTCGATCTGGTTGGACAGATAGGCGTTATGGAGCACTGTTAGTTGCCGGGCCAGAAGCGGATCCTTGATTCGCTTGGACTGCCGAGCCTCTTTGAGGAATGCGAACTCCCTGGGATCGCTGTAGATCCGGCGGATCTGCAGCGTCAGCTCGCTGGAGCGGTCGTACGCCTTTGGATCCCCCGTAACCGCCGCCTCCCACCACGCGAGATTCGCCTGTTTCTCCAGCGGCTTGATTGTCTCGACGTGCCTGGCAATGAATTCCTTCAACTCGCTCTCCTTCGCGTTTTCCCCGGGCCCGCGCCCCACGGCGCCCGCCACCAGCAATCCGATCATAACGCCCAAGTGCCTCATCGCTTGTACCCCCTGAAATCGATTGGCCATTCCTTTGCCATAATGGACCACGTGCGGAGCGCATCCTATCGCGGACGCCCGATACCACGAACCGAAAAATTCGCAAGGCGCCAGGTAGAGGACCTTTGCGGTTGCCCTCTGGCATTTCGCGGGCGCTCCAACCGGGCCTGCGGCTTCATTCGCCGGATGGTATCAACTTGTTCTGCCCGAATCAAGAGATTCGGTGTGTGCAGACCCCGTTATGACAGCGGATCGATGACTTCCACAAAGGGGAAGCGGCGGAAATGGGCATCACGGGTGTAGATTCGTCGAATGCCGTGCTCGCGCATGAGGATGGCGGTGTGTGCATCATGGAGCAGATTGCCGGCCAAGCTCGGCACCTCTGCGGTTGCCTCTTTGAGCAACTCCCAATGTCGCGGGCGCTCCTGGAGCACTCCTGCTGCCGGTGAAGCGAGCACGGCGTCCAAAAAGGTCCAGGCACTACGTAGAGAAAGCGGCTTGGGAAAGACGCGCGGGTGAGTCGATACCCGCAGAAACTCATAGATGATGCCCCACGTCAGATACCAGGGTTCTGTCTGACTTCGGTAGTGCGAGAGCAGCTCTCGGCATGGTTCATGTACGGCCGAATTTTGATTGACGGCGTAGACCAAGATGTTGGTGTCAACGACAAACACCGCTACTCTTCCATGGCCTCATACAAAGCATTGCGGTCGGCTATGTCCACGAGTGCCTCCCCCATATCGAATTCCGGCAGCGGCGGCAGCTTCCGGGCCGGCGGCCGCTTCTGCAGCAGCGCGCGGAGAGCCGTTTCGACGAGTTCCGACATCGTGCACCCTTGTCGGGCCGCTTCCTGTTCGAGCTCTTGCATTACCGAATCACTGATGTCTACCGTGGTCTTCATGCCAATATCATACGCCTGGGAGGGGTCTTTGTCAACAGGGGCTTCCATTGAGTAAGGGGAGGGCACTTTGATTTGATTCGGGGCGGCAATATGGTTAATATCGCCGCGGCATACGCTGTGGCGTGTGCCGTTCGGGGGTGGGGCTGAGCAGGACGCGTGTGGCGCGCCCTGTGGAGTCTCGACACGAATCGAAAGAACTGGAGCAAGGTAGAATCGACCATGGCCCAACGTGAATACCTGACCGCACCATTGCCGTCGAAGGACATGCCGAAAGGCATCCCCTACATTCTCACCAATGAAGCCGCCGAGCGCTTCGCGTTCTACGGCCTGACCGCCGTGC
>VGYL01000351.1 GCA_016872975.1 Planctomycetota bacterium | reverse complement strand
TCCTCGTGGAAGTTTCTCAGCGTGCTCAGGACCGGTTTGGGGGCCGTCTGGCCCAAGCCGCACAGCGAGGCCCGGCTGATGTGCTCGGCCAGTCGTTCGAGAATGGCCAGGTCCTCGATCCTTGCCTCGCCGGCGCAGATCGCCTTGAGCATGTCGAGCATTTTGCGGGTACCCACACGGCAGGGCGGGCATTTGCCGCAGGATTCCGCCTGCACGAACTGCAGGAAGTAGCGGGCGACATCGACCATGCAGGTGGTCTCGTCCATGACGATCAGGCCGCCGGAACCCATGATGGCGCCGATCTGCTGGACGCTGTCGTAGTCGATGGCATGGTCCAGGTACGCGGCGGGCACACAGCCGCCGGAGGGGCCGCCGAGTTGGGCGGCCTTGAAGTGCCGGCCGTGGCCGACGCCGCCGCCGATGTCGTAGACGATCTCGCGCAGCGTCGTGCCCATCGGAACTTCCACCAGGCCGGTGTTCTCGATCTTGCCGGCCAGGGCGAAGATCTTCGTGCCTTTGCTCTTTTCCGTGCCGAGGGCGCTGTACCAGGCGGCACCGTGCCGGAAGATCAGCGGCACATTGGCAAACGTCTCGACGTTATTGATGTTGGTCGGCCGGCCCAGGTAGCCGCTCTGGGCGGGGAAAGGCGGGCGCGGCGTGGGCATGCCCCTATGGCCTTCCAGCGAGGCGATCAACGCGGTTTCCTCGCCGCAGACGAACGCGCCGGCCCCCATCCGTACCAGGATGTCGAAATCGAACCCGGTCCCGGCGAGATCCCGGCCCAGCAGGCCGTACTCCCGGGCCTGCTCCAAGGCTATCCCCACGTGCTCGACCGCGATGGGATACTCCGCCCGGACGTAGATGATTCCTGTGGCTGCGCCGATGGCATAGGCGGCGATGATCATTCCTTCGACGATCCGGTGCGGGTCGCCTTCCAGCAGGGCGCGGTCCATGAAGGCCCCGGGATCGCCCTCGTCGGCGTTGCAGATCAGGTACTTCTCGTCGCCCGGCGCCTGGCGGCAGAATCGCCACTTCAGTCCGGTCGAAAAGCCCGCGCCGCCGCGGCCCCGCAGGCCGGAGGCGATCATTTCTTCGACGACCTCCTGCCCGGTGCGCTCGGTGAGGACCCGCACGGCGGTCAGATACGTGCCGCGTTCGAGGGCGTGCTCGATCTGCGTCGGATCGATGCGCCCGCAGTTCTCGAGGACGAGCCTGCGCTGCTTTCGGTAAAAGGTGACGTCCTCGATGCGCGGCTGTGGCTTCCCCTGCTCTATCATGGCCAATCGCTCGACGGGTCGATGCCAGCGGATCGTCTGCTCGACGATCTCCTCGACATCATCCGGGGCAACACCGCCGTACAGGAAGTTATCGGGCTCGATCAGGACGACCGGCGCCTTGGCGCACAGACCGATGCAGCCGGTTCGAACCACGGCGACTTCATCGGCGAGGCCCAGGGCGGCGAGCCGCTCCTGAAACCGCGCCGCCACGTCCGCCGCCCCCAGCGCGCGGCAACCCGTCATACAGATCAGGACCCTCGTCCCGTGCCGGGACGCCTCTTCTCGGAGTTGCGCGTGCCGTTGCTCCAGGGCCTGCCGCGATCGGACAGGAACTTTGAAGTGTGAAGGGTGAAGTCCGAAGTGGGAGCAACAGCTTTCCAACTTCAAACTTGAGACTTCCAACTTCAAACTTGGATCGTCCGACTTCAAACTTGAAACTTCCGACTTCACACTCGCTACTTGTACCCGTCGAGGACCTCTCGGACTTGGGCCGGGGTCATGTTCCCATAGTAATCGTTGTCCACCATGACCACCGGCGCGAGAAAGCACGTGCCCAGGCAGGCGACGGTCTCAAACGTGAACCGCATGTCCGGCGTGGTCTGGCCGTCGGCGAGGGCCAGCTCACGACTGATGGTTTGGTGCATGTTGTGCCCGCCTTTGACATGGCAGGCGGTGCCGCGGCAGCAGCGGATCTTGTGCCGGCCGTGCGGCTCCAAGTGGAACTGCTCATAGAACGTGGCCACGCCGTAGATCTGGCTGGCCGGAATGCCGGTCCGACGACCCAGTTCCAGCAGCACCTTGGGGGGCAGATACCCGTACCCGGCCAGGATCTCCTGGAGAAGAGGACTCAGGTCGGCCGTTGTGACCCGCTCGCGTGCGGCGAGAATCCGATCCAGAACGCTCAGGTCCACGCCACGGTCAATATTCGTGTCCATCATATGAACTCCCTGTCTCCCACCTGCTTCGAATGTAGGATAATCGTGGAGGGACAGCTATTGTGGAAAGTACGTAGGAGGGCCGCTTGGAACGGCTGCCCGCCCTTCTTGTTGCGCTCGGCGCAGACGGTGTTGCGCAAGCTGCTTGGGGGCCGCTTGCAGGGGAGTGCGGCACATCGAGAAAGCGAGTTCCGTTGAGATTCCTATAGATTGCCGTGCCGCCGTGCGCTATAGTAGCGCAGGGTTGGTCGTTCTGTCCGCACACGTGGGACCTTTCGCTTCCTTCTTGGGGGTATGGCGTCGTGCATGAGCAATTCTGGGAGCCCTTGGCCGGTCTGTCTCGTGAGGAGACGGCCGAGAGGGCCGGGTGCCGATATCTGGCCGAATGCGATTCCTATGCAATCTCCCTGCTGAACACGGAGTATGTGGTCGATCCGGCCCATCGCATGATCCGCAGCGCCGGCGCATCGGGCGAAAAGCGTACCGCCGGATACCTCCAACAACTGTGTATCCTGGCATATCTGGTCCAGGCGCGGGACTTGCCGCCGGCGGAGGCGTTGGTCAGCGTCGAAAAGCTCGATCCGGGTGGGTTCTTTTTCCGCGGCTCGCATCGTCTTCCCGTGGAAAAACTCGCCGACGCCTTCGGATCGGACCCGCCGTTGTTGCACAAAGCGGGCCGCGTTCTGAACGCCGTACCACGTACGTTTGGCGATGCCTCGATCGAAATATCAGTACTTCCCCGTATACCCGTAACCCTGGTCATTTGGGGGGCGGACGAAGAATTTCCGGCCCGAGCTTCCATTCTTTTCGACCGGAACTCCACGGCGCAACTGCCTCTGGACGTCCTTTTTGCTGTAGGGGCGTTGACAATCCAAGTCGTTCTAAGTATCGTTGATACATTGATTTAAGTCTCTTGCCCGCATCGGAAGCGGCATCTGCGGGGCCTAGGACCGTCTTGGAACTGAGGCCATTTCGCAAAACCGAGAGATGAAAAAGAGTCTGCCGGTATACGTGGTTTCCACAATAGCGAAGGCATGCCCCCGGGCGTATTGTTTGACTGGGCGGCTCGTTGGGAAACGGCTCCCTGTGGCTCGCCTGAGGCTGTGAGGGTCCCTGTGGAGCCACTCCGGCGAAATCGTATTGGGTGTCAGTCATCTTGGGTATGAAGATAGCAATCGGCGGCAAAGGAGGGGTGGGCAAGACGACGGTCTGTTCGGTGTGGGCGCAGCTTTTCGCCGAGGAGGGCCACGACGTTCTGGCCCTCGATGCGGACCCCAGTCTCAGTCTCGCGGCGGCCTTCGGCCTGCCGGCGGCGGCAAATCCCAGGCCGCTGATAGAGATGAAGGACCTGATCGCCGAGCGGACCGGCACGAAGCGAGATGCGGTCGGGACCTACTTCCGGCTGAACCCTGCCGTGAGCGACCTTCCCGAGGAACATTGGCTCAAGGTGGGCAACGTCAAGCTGCTCGTGCTCGGCGCCGTGACGCGGGCCGGCGGCGGCTGTGCCTGTCCGGAGGGGGCGTTTCTCAAAGCCCTGCTCACCCACACGATTCTCCAGCGGGACGAACTGGTTCTGGTCGATTTGGCGGCGGGCGTGGAATTCCTGGGACGCGCGAGCGTCCAGGGGATCGATGCCTTTGTCGTGGTTGTCGAGCCGGGCAGCCGCAGCATTGAGACGGCCGGGAATCTTGCGGTCATGGCCAGGGATTTGGGGATCGGCACGGTCGGGGCGATCGCCAACAAAGTGACCGAGCCCGCCCAGCTTGACGCGATCCGGTCCCAACTGGAGGACGTCCCCTTGCTGGGCTCGCTGGCTTACAGCAAGTCGATCCAGGAGGCGGACTTGCGGCGGGCCCCGGTGATCCAGGCGGATGCGGCGGCCGTGCGGGTTTTGGACGAGGCGAGGCGCCGCTTGGTCGAGTTGGTGCAAGGGAAAGTGTAGTGTTTGATGTTTGACGTGGGATGTTTGATGTAAGGGCAGGATCTGAACCATGAACCAAGAGAAATCAACCATCAACCATCAACCATCAAGAACCAACTGCATGGAGCCGAGCAGACGCAGTATCGATGAAGCCGCGCAGGAAATGATCAGCCGGATGGCTGAACTGGGCCAGCAGAATGCCTGGGACCGGCTTGAGGCCCAACTGCCGCAGTGCGGCTTCGGCAGGCAGGGGGTCTGCTGCCGCATCTGCAGTATGGGGCCGTGCCGGATCTCGAAGAAAGCGGCGGTGGGCGTCTGCGGCGCCGATGCCGATACCATCGTGGCGCGCAACTTCCTGCGGATCGTGGCTGCCGGCGTCAGCGCCCACAGCGACCACGGGCGCACCGTGGCGGAGGTGTTCCTCGCCGCGGCCAGGGGCCAAGCCCCCGACTACCGGATCAAGGATACAGCCAAGCTGAGTAAACTGGCCAAAGAGCTGGGCGTGGAAACCGCCGGCCGCTCGCCCCAGGAGATCGCCATGGCGGTTGGCGAGATCGCGTTGGCCGAGTTCGGCAAGCCGCACGGGACCCAGTTGATGACCCGGCGCGCCCCCAAGCCGCGCCAGGAACTGTGGCAGAAATCCGGGGTCACGCCCCGGGCGATCGACCGCGAGGTGGCCGAATCGATGCACCGCAGCGCGATGGGCGTGGACCAGGATTACCGCAACGTGCTGCGGCAGGCCAGCCGGACCGCTCTCGCCGACGGCTGGGGCGGCGCCATGCTGGCGACGGAGCGGCAGGTGCACACCTTCCTCAACGAGGCCCAGGGCATCTGGCACATGGGCCAGCGCGACATCAACTGGTTGCGGATCAGCAGAGGCGCCGCGACAGCGGGCTTCAAGCTGGAGCACATCGGCAAGCTCCTGCGCGCCAAGTACCACGAGGACTACTCGAACATCCTGGACAAGGTGCAGGTGAAGCTCTACACGAACGAATCCGAAGTGGTCGAGCTGCGCAAGGGGGCCCAGGCGGTGTATGCCGACCGCGATGCCCGTCTGGCCGGCATGACGGATGAGGATGTCGAGACATTCTACTCCTGCCTGCTGTGCCAGAGCTTCGCGCCGAGCCACGTGTGCGTGGTCTCGCCCGAGCGGCCCGGGTTGTGCGGGGCGTACAGTTGGCTCGACTGCCGGGCGGCCTTCGAGATCACGCCGACGGGACCGAACCAGCCGATCCCGAAGGGGACCTGCCTGGAACCGAAGATCGGCCAGTGGGACAGGGTCAACGCCTTCGTCGTCTCCACCAGCGGCGGCAAGGTCGAGCGGATGAGCCAGTACAGCATGATCGTCGATCCGATGACCTCCTGCGGCTGCTTCGAGTGCATCGCCGCGATCCTGCCGATGACCGGGGGCATCATGATCGTCAACCGCGAGTACCCGGAGATGACGCCCAGCGGCATGAAGTTCTCCACGCTCGCGGGCACCGTCGGCGGTGGCCAGCAGGTGCCCGGCTTCATCGGCCACTCCAAGTACTACATCTGCTCGAAGTAATTCATCGCCGCCGAGGGCGGGATCCGGCGGATCGTCTGGATGCCCACCGTGCTCAAGCAGGAGATCCACGACGCCTTCGTCCAGCGGGCCGAGGAACTGGGACTCGGCGGCGCGGCGTTCCTGGCCCAGATCGCCGATGAGACGAACGCCACGACCGAGGAACAAGTCCTGGAGTTCATTACCAACGCCGGGCACCCCGTCACGACGATGGACCCGATGTTCTGAGAGAGTGTTAAGGTTCAAGTTTGAAGTTTGAAGTTGGCTGTCGCGGTGCGAAGCCTCTTACTTCACACTTCCCACTTCAAACTTCAAACTACGAAGTGAGGTTTCTATGGCTTTGACAGGGTTGGACATTTTCAAGCTGCTTCCCAAGACCAACTGCAAGAAGTGCGGTATGCCCACGTGTCTGGCGTTCGCCATGCAACTGGCCCAGAAGCGCGCCAAGCTGGAGGCCTGTCCGGAGGTCTCCGAGGAAGCCAAGCAGAAACTCGCGGCGGCGGCGGCGCCCCCGATGCGCAAGATCGTCTTCGGCCGCGGCGACACCCAGGTGCAGACCGGTCAGGAGACCGTCCTCTTTCGGCACGACGAGAAGTTCCACAGTCCCACCGTGGTCGCGGTGACCGTCTCCGACACGCTCGCCGGCCCGGCGCTGCAGGAGCGGCTCCAAGCGGTCCAGACGCTGCAATTCGAGCGCGTCGGCACGCACATCGGCATCAGAGCCGTGGCGGTCACGAACGACAGCGGCTCGGCGGACACGTTTGCCCAAGTCTGTGCGGCGGTGCAGGATGTCACTCGCCTGGCCCTGATCCTGGTGACGGATTCGCCTCAGGCGATGGCCAAGATCGCCAAGGACAGTGGTTGTCCCCTCGTGGCCCGGGCGGGCTCGATCGAGGAGTTGGCCGACCTCAGTGAGAAGATCAAGGTCGCCGGGGTCGAGGATATCGTGCTGAATCTCGATACGCCCAATCTGGCCGACAAGCTGTACGGCCTTTCCCGAATACGGGTTCTGGCGCTGAAGAAGGCCTTCCGGCCGCTGGGCTACCCGACGCTGTCGTTCGTCGGCAATGGCGACGGGGTCCCCAACGCGAAATTCGGCGTTGGGGGCCCCGACGCATGCGGCCAAGGGGCCGTGGCGGTCGGTCTGGCGTGCAAGCACTCGGGCCTCGTGGTCCTCGACACGACCGAGCCCGGCGTGCT
>VGYL01000350.1 GCA_016872975.1 Planctomycetota bacterium | reverse complement strand
CGGTAGGACTCGGCATTCTCTCTGTACGGCGAAGGTTTGACATCTCGTTTGTTGTGAGAAGAAGTACAATGTGTAGGGTGGGTCGGGCTCCCAATCGCGATTCATCCCGATTGGGGTCCCGCTTGCCCCACCGATTCCTCTCTTGAGCCGCCATAAACGCAAGAAGACGCAAAAGCGACCCACGTCGCAGCCCGAGGATCGCGGGTCGCAGGCCCAGGCATCGGGACCGCCCCTTGGGCCCCATCCCATGCTTATAGACGCCTCGGGATGTCTGTATGTTGCATAAAAATAGAAAATATCGCACAGATTCCTGCGCGCCGCACTTTCCCTCCGCCCGTCACAGCCCTTCGGCTGCAACCAAAGAGAACAGAAAAGAAGATGGCAGAAAGGAAGATGGGAAGAACCCCAGGGCGGACGACGGATCTCGGAGGACCGAAGGCGGAGGCCGGAGGAGGGCGTTGTCCTGCCTCTCATTTTCTTTTCTGTCATTTTCTGAACCACAGGATCCTGACAAGTAGCAGGATCAGAGAACAAGAGGGCTGAGGCATTCCGTTGTCCCCAGCCCTCTTTCCGGCGCCAAGTGGGCGGCTTTGTCCTACCAGTCTCACGGCTGGGTGGCCGCCGCGGCGTCTTGGCTGGCAAGGAACCGCACCTCGCTCAGGCCGGTCTGCGGGGCCTTGCCGCCCCAGTTCTTCTCGATGGTCAGCTTGACGAACTTGGCCGGGACACCGCCGAAGCTGATCTTCGTATCCGCCGTGTAGCCGGCCTTGCCGGGCGCCTGGGCAAATTCCGGCACGTTGGCCAACGGCGTCCACGCCGTGCCGTCGGTGGAGTACTCGATCTTGACGGTCTTGGCCCCGAAGCCCATGTAGGGCTCGATCGACAGGTTGAAGTTCCACACCCATAGCTCGTGCAGCATGTAGACCTTGTTGAACTCATACTGAATCCAGTTCGGGAACTTGCCTGAGCTCCACCACATGTCCTTCGCATCCGTCGAATGTCCGTCGCTCTTGTCCAAGCCGGAGCCATCCACGGTCTTCTCCGCGCCGCTGCTGCCTTGCAGGCTCGAAGCGGTGGCAATGATGCTTGTGATCGGACGTGCAAAGGGTTCGGTCGTGAAGTCCACAACGGCGCCTTTGTAGACGACGGGAACGGGGCCGGCACTCACGAAATCAACGCGCCACCAGTAGGTCCGTCCGAAATCCAGGAGGCCCGGCGGATCGTACGCGGTCGCTGGTTGGTCTTGGCTGACCAGCACGCCGTTCGGATGGGCGCGATCAGCGCTGTTGACGTCGGCGACGGAGGTCCCCAAATAGACATCGTAGCTTTGGGCAAAGGGGGCGGACATCCAACTCAGGATCACGTCACGCGGGACTTCCACCGCGTGGGCCAGGGGCTTGGGCCTGGCGTCCAACCCAGTAATCGCTTTCATCAAGACGGCCAGATCATGCGTATCGACGATCCCGTCGCCCCACGGCAACGGGCCGATATCGCATGAGGGGTCGGCCTGGCCCCAGTGCGCTTGCATCACCAAGATGTCCTTCTCGTCGACGTTTCCGTCGTTGTTGAGATCGCAAGCGGGAAGAACCAGCGCTTGCCACACATCGGCCGATCCCACTCCCCCGGGCCGCGGGCCTTCAAAGGGTGCTCCGGAGGTGAATAGAACTCGCGAGCCATCATAGGAAATCCAGGGACGACGCTCGGTCCCTTCGCTGTTGAGGGGCGGGCCGAGATTCACGGGAGCACTCCAGTCGCCGTCACGCGTCACGCGTGCCATCATCCAGATATCCAGCCCGCCCAGACCGCCGGGCAAGGAGGAACTGGAGAACAGAAGAAGGAGCCCGTCGGGTGAGATTGCGGGGTATTCCCCCGAGACATTGGGCGTGAGGACCTTGCTTTCCTTCCAGGCACTATCTCGGGTTGTCCGCGTTGCCACGCAGGGGAAGAAGCGGGGTCAGGTCTTAACTGTCAACTATTCGGAGTAATAACAAGGAGGAACGGGGGTCGCACCTACACATTTCACAAATGGGTAGGATGGTGCCCTCACAGGAGTGTTGTTGTCCTGTGGGCGCGGCAGGTGTCACCCCTAGAAGGTCGGCTTTCGGGAGAGGCAGATTGGCCCTTGCGGACTAGCGGGAATGGTGGTAGTGTGGTGTCATGGTGGGCCGTGGGCACAACGGAATGAAATGTGTAGGTGTGACCCCCAGAACGTCTGAAATGTGTAGGTGTGACCCCCAGAACGTCATAAGCGCCTGGATTTGGCGGACATCGTGGGGGGAGGCAGTGGTTTCGGCACGGGCAGTCGTTATGCCGGGATCGATCCCGTGACCGGCCTGAAGGTCTCCACCTACCGTTCCGAGAAACGAACCGGAGAAAAGGCGTACGTGGAAGTCCGGTCGCTGCCCTTCGTCGATGGCGTATTTGTACCACTGGCCCAGGGAGGGCTCATGCCCATCAGTACGGCGGGGCATCATTTTGACTTTCCGCCGGGCGGAGGCGATTGGTATGTTGAAATCGCCCATGGCGGCAAACCTGATCCACAGGCGTTCTTGACCCTGGATGGACGGACCTATGGTACAACGGATCGCCCGGCCCTGCTCATGCACGCGAACGTCGGGATTACCTTTGATCTGGATGCCATCCGAGAGAGCCTGACCGGAAGCCGCATCAAGCGCTTCACCTCGGTGTGCGGCATCAGCAATCACGTGCAAAAGACCAAGACACCGGACGCCGTCGTCTACGTATTGGTCGATGGCCAGGTCAGGTTCTACCGGAAAATCGAATTACCGACCGATCTCGCTGTTAATATCCGCGTTGATCTCCGTGAGGATGAGCGCTTCTTGACACTGGTTTGCCTGGCAGGCACAGCCAATTATGGCGACTGGACCTTCTTCGGAATCCCGGCCCTGGAACTGGAAGGAGAACGTTGACATGGCATTCTGCCTCAACGATCCGAGGAGTGCTCTTTCACGGGAGCCCGGGAAGATTCCGGGCTCCTCTGATTCACCCGAAGCGCCGCAGTTGAATGGCAATTCTCAGTTTCGAAGGAGGATGTATGGTGCAAAAACGTGACTTTCGCTAACGGTGTGCGGTTGTCCATCTCGGGCGGGTGCGGTGCCCGCGGCAGACACTATTTGTAAAGGAGGAATATCATGTGTAGACACGCGATCCGTTCAGTTGCTCTTGTTGCGGTGCTGGGACTGGCGGGGAATGTCTCCGCTGACGTGGTGTGGACCGACACCACGGGCGACCACCTCTGGCGTACGCCGGCAAACTGGGCCACCGGCAGAATCCCGACACTGGCTGATGGATACGTCAGGATCTTCACGGTCCCAGGTCCAATTGTCATGCCGAACGAGGCTTTCGTTACTCCTGGAATACATCTGGGAAACGACAATGATGCTCAGGCGGGCGCGCTGACGGTGCAGGGAGGAACCCTGGAGGTCGAGACCGTCAACTGTGGGTACAAAGGTACGGGCACGATCAATATGATCGATGGGACCCTTAGGGTCACGGGCACTCTCAAGATTGGCAGGGACCCTACGGCCATAGGTCATATCAATCTGAATGGTGGGACTATTTCCGCCGGCAACTTTCTGATGAGGGAGCAACAAGGTGCTGTCGGTACGATGGATGTGGGTGGCGGGGTGCTGAGGATAGGTGGCGATCGACTCTCGCGCATTCAGGGATACATTGGCAATGGCTGGATTACCGCCTATGACGGCAACGGTACGCTGCAATTCGACTATGGCGTTACGAATCCAGGCCAAACCACTTTGACGGCCGTCCACAAGCTCCATCCCAATCCGGCCAACCGTGCTATCTTAAAACCCGGCGCGGTGGAGTTGAGCTGGACGTTGCCTGACCCATGCGTGCCCGGCCAGCCCGTGTTTGTGGATGTCTACTTCACGGATGACCTTGGCGCCCTGTTGAACTTCACCAATCCCGAAGCCATCAGGATTGTCGGCAAGAAGAACGTGGCTTCCGTCGTCGTGCAGACCAAGCCGAAGACGCGGTACTTCTGGGCGGTCGATACCTATCTCGGCGGTGACGATCCCGACAACAATCCCCGTTGGGGGCCCATCTGCAGCTTCACGGCGGACAATGCACCTCCTTTTGTCAACGCCGGCCCGGACATAAACACTTTTCTGCGGGATGGTACACGCACCGGTCCCCTCAGCGGCGTCGCCACGGACGATGGCGCAATTCAACCCCTCACGGTGATGTGGACCGTGGTCCAGCAGCCCCGCGACGCCGATCCCAGCCTCCCCAGTGCGGTGATTGCCAATCCTACGGCCCTGCAAACCACGGTGACCGTGTTTGCTGAGGGCAACTATGTCTTGCAGTTGGAGGCCAACGATGGTGAGTATACCAGTTCCGACACCATGACGATTTACGTGCATCCGGACGGTTGGAAGTAATAGCAGGGCCTTGGGACTCTGGATACCTTCGCTCTCGGGGCTGAAGATACGAGTGCTCTGCATATTGTGATGGTGGTTGCTAACGATCCTGGTTGGACAGAGGGGTCCGTATAGTCAGGGCCCCTCTGTTCCGAACAACGTCACCCGGAAGGACTGGAAAAATGAGGAAGGCATTTACTTTGATCGAACTGCTGGTGGTTATTGCCATCACTGCCTTGCTGATGTCCGTCTTGATGCCGGCGCTGCACCGAGCGCGCGAGCAGGGCAAACGTATCGCGTGCCAGAGCAACCTGAAGCAGATGTCATTGGCGTGGATCATGTATGCCCAGGAGAATGATGGGAAGATCATGAAGGGAACTCCCGGAACCGCCCCGGGCAACTGCTGGGGGGACGCCGGTAGCAACACCGGAGGGACCGAGCAGACGCGGCAGGCGGCTCTCATGACCGGCGCCGTGTGGCCCTATTGCGCGAACCTCAACCTCTACAAGTGCCCGACAGGACGGCGGGGCGAGGTTCTTACCTACTCGATTCCCGACAGCATGAACGGCACCAGACAGGACACCCCTTCCTCAAACCGGAACGGCAGTACCACCCTGTTCATCACCCGGCTCGACCAGATGCACAGCCCACCGCCATCGGAGCGTCTGGTCTTCATTGGCGAGGGATTCACATCGACCGGGTGTTTCTCGGTCTATTACGCCCGGTCGGAGTGGTGGGATGATGCGCCGATTCGGCACGGGGATGGGACCAATTTGGGGTTTGCCGACGGCCACGCCGGCTATCACAAGTGGATGGCGACGGAAACGGTCACGTACTTCCGGCCGCGTGCCGACAGTCGCGTGAGCGGTTCGAAGTTTGCTCCGACGACCCTCGAAGGAAAGCAGGACCTGTATGATTTCCAGAAGCTGGCCTGGGGAAAGGTCGGCTGGACCCTCCAATAGGAATTCGCGGTTCACGTCTTGAATTGCAGATTATTCGGCTCCCTCGGTTTCTGCGTACTGGGGACGGGAAACCGGTTCCTCCGCGGGGACGCTGTCCCCGGACCCCTGGCCTCTTCCGATCCTGGCATTGGCCCAGCGCGCCAGATGCCGCGGGTTTGGGGGCAGGGCGAATCCCGTTGGAACCTGCGCGCGATTGTGCTATCGCCAGGAGATCGACGCCGCCTGGGCGAAGGAGGCGGAAGGCCGGATCGACGCCTACGAGCGCGGGGAAATCGAGGCGGCGCCCGCGGAAGAGGTCTTCAACGAGATTGACCGCTTGTTTCCGAACGCACGCGCCGGTGCCGAACCAGCGGATTCCCCTACGGCCTGATCTACCAGATTCGCGCCGAGGTCATCCTGATTGTTGCCGTGATGCATCTGCACAGGCACCCGGACTCCTGGAGGTCCAGACTGCCTGCGGATCGACAGTAAGGAGGGGCCGGGGGTCTGGTCCTGTTTGAGCTTCAATGGAATAGTAACGGCGGGTATGGCGGGGAAGGAGAAGGGTCATTCATACAGGGTTCCTGTCAGGGGAAGAAAGGACTCCGCCCGGACCGAAAGACGGCACGTCTGCAAGGAATTGTCCGCGCGGCTTCTTTCAGATTTCCGGCTCCTCCGGTCTGCGCGGGCTTCCTGATCCGGCCCCCCCCGGCACCGGGCGATATACCGGTTGAAATGCCCTGTTCGTTCCGCTATACTGACGCTATGACAACGAAGGAGAAAGCTGTTCAGGCCGTGCAGGCTCTCCCCGATGACGCCTCTCTGGAGGACGCCATGGAACGCCTGTTGCTCTTGGCGAAAATTGAGCGGGGCCTCCAACAGGCCGACGCCGGCGAACTGATCCCCCACGAGAAAGTCAAGGAGCGAATGGCCAAATGGCTCCGGTGAGGTGGACTCCTCAGGCGGCGGACGACCTCGATGCCATCGCGGAGTTCATCGCGCGCGACTCCCCTCACTTTGCGGCGCTCTTCGTAGCGGATATCCTGCAAACCGTTGACCGAGTGGCTGATTTCCCCGAATCCGGGCGGATGGTTCCGGAAATCGGCGAGAAGAACATCCGCGAGGTCATTCTGGGCAGTTACCGTATCATCTACCGCCTCCGCGATGAAGTTGTCGAGGTCTTGACGGTTCATCATGGTGCCCGTCTGCTCGATCCGAAGAGGCTCGGCCAATAACCTCAGCCGCGCACGGCCCCGCCTCCGCGCCGGGGTCTGCCCTTATCTTGGGCTGTGAGGGACAGGGGCGGCGGGCTTCGCGGGAACGAAAGGGGTCATTCATACAGGGAGAAGATCCGGGCCGGGGGTCTGCCCCTATTCTGAGCTTTAAGGGACAGGGACGAGGGGCTTCATGGGGGAGGAAAGGGGCCCTTTCTTCCGTCGTTTTCCGGGAACCACCGGTCCGCGCCGGGCACGGGCTCGAAGATGCCGCGGCGGCGGCGGTAGTAGTAGTAGTAGTAGTCGAGTTCGAACAGGCCGTGGCGC
>VGYL01000349.1 GCA_016872975.1 Planctomycetota bacterium | reverse complement strand
GGTCTTCCACGCGCTCGTCCGCAAGAACTATGGCTGCACGCACATCATCATCGGCCGGGATCACGCCGGGGCCGGGAACTTCTACGGCCCGTTCGATGCCCGGCGGATCTTTGCCCGCTTCGATCCCACGCTGCTCGGGATCACGCCGCTGTTCTTCGATGATGCCTTCTTCTGTCGCCGTTGCGGAGGGATGGCCACGACCAAGACCTGCCCGCACGACGGGGCCGATCGCGTGACGCTCAGCGGGACGAGACTGCGTGAGCTGCTGCGGCTCGGGGAGGCCCCTCCGTCCGAGATCATCCGCCCGGAAGTCGCGGCGGTCCTGCGGCAGGGGCTGGCTGGCGGCCGGTTCCCTCTGCGGGGGTGGCGCCAGCCGGAGGACCTCTCATGAGCAGCGGCTACTATGCGGTCGCCCTGAACCTCTACGGGCGCCGCTGTGTCGTGCTCGGCGGCGGACCCGTCGCCGAGCAGAAGGCCATCGGCCTGCTGGACGCCGGCGCGGACGTGACCGTCATCAGCCCTAAGGTAACGCCCGGCCTGGCCGCGCTGGCCGCGGAGAGACGCATCCTCGTCGTGCGGCGTACCTACATGCGCGGTGACCTGGCCGGCGCCTATCTGGCGATCGCCGCATCGGCAGACCGGAGCCTCAACCAGGGGATCTGGGAGGAGGCCGAAGAGCGGTGCGTCCTGCTCAACGCCGTCGACGACGTCGAGCACTGTCATTTCATCGCGCCGGCGATCTACCGGCAGGGAGACCTGACGGTGACGGTTTCGACGGCGGGCAAGAGTCCCGCCCTGGCGGTGCGGCTCCGCAACCAGCTCGCGGAATGGATCGGTCCCGAGTACGGCACGCTCCTCCAGCTCCTCGCCGAATGGCGTCCGGTGGCGGCTGCCCGGCTCCCGGATGGTACCGGGCGTGCCGCCTTCTGGCACCGGATCGTCAACTCTGGGATCATCGACGAGATCCGCCGAGGTGATATAGCGGGCGCCCGTCGGCGCATCGGCGGGCTCCTGGACGAGGCGTCTGGCGAGTTCCCGGAGGAGATCGCCCGGGAGGTGAGCGGCCGTGCCTGAGCCCATCGTTCGCCCCGGCACGGTCTACCTCGTCGGCGCCGGGCCCGGTGATCCCGGCCTGATCACCGTGAAGGGCCTGCAGGTGCTCCACCGAGCCCAGGTGGTCGTCTACGACCGGCTGGTCCACCCCGCCCTCTTAAAGGAGGCTCCTGCAGCGGAGCATATCTTTGTCGGCAAGCAGCCTGGAGACCCTCATGTGCGCCAAGGCGAGATCAATGCGCTCATGATCGCCCGCGCCCGGGCGCGGCTCGTCGTGGTCAGGTTGAAGGGTGGCGATCCCTTCGTCTTCGGCAGAGGAGGCGAGGAGTGCGAGGCCCTGCTGGCCGCCGGGGTCCCGTTTGAGGTCATCCCGGGCGTCACCGCCGCGACTGCCGTGCCTGCCGCGGCCGGCATTCCCGTCACCCACCGCCGGCATGCCTCCGCCTTCGCGGTAATCACCGGCCACGAATGCCCCGGCCGCACGGACCTGGACTGGGAGGCGCTCGCCAGGATCCCCACCCTGGTCGTACTGATGGGGCTGCGCACCCTGCCTGTGGTCGTCGGGCGGCTGTTGGAGGAAGGCGCCTCTCCCGCCACCCCCGCGGCTGTGGTGGCCAGCGGCACGCTCGCCGAGCAGCGGACGGTGGTAGGCACGCTAGGGACGATCGCGGCACTCGTCCGCCAGGCAGGCATCGGCTCGCCGGCCACCCTCATCGTGGGAGACGTGGTCAGGCTAGCCGAACGCATCGGCAGAGCAGGTCCGGCGCAGGAAGTCGAGACCGTTGGCGCCCCGACCTAGCAAGGGCCGGAGGGCTTCATGGGACCGCAAGCGCGACTTGTCTGGGAGAGGCTGGAGTGCCGCACGCCAATCATGCTGCGGATCGTGGAGCCGCTCACGGAAGCCCAGATGCGCTGGCTGCCCCCGAACAATAGCAACTCCATCGCTTGGCTGGTCTGGCACCTTGCCGAGGTCGAGAACAACTGGGTCCGCGACAAGCTGCATGGCCTGCCCAAGCGGTATCCGTTAGGCGCCTCGGTGCGGGCTACCTCAATCGAACAGTATCCGAGCAAGGCCGAGCTGCTGGCGTACTTCCACGAGGTGCGAGGGCTGACCGAGCAACGGCTGGAGCAGACGGCCGAAGAGGAGTTCAATCGGGTCGTTCAGGACGAGTACTTCGGGGTGATCACGGTGCGGCAGGTGTGGAGCGGGGTGGTCACAAGTTGTGCTTGGCACTCGGGACAGATTGCCCTCACCAACCGGCTGATTCCGAGGGATCTGAGCCGGGTGTGATCGAGCGGTGCGCCAGGCTAGTCCTCTAACCACGGCGTGCGGGAAGCCCTGCCCGCGCGCATCGCGCTCAGGATCCGCTCACGGCGACCACGTCAGTTTCGCTCTGCATCGCAGGATTCGCAGGCCGCTCGGCGAACCAACACAGCCATGCAACTCCAGGCGCTGTACAACCTAGAAGAGGCCTACCGGTTCATCCGCTGTTCTGACGATGCCCTCGACGACCTCTGCGCGCGGGCTAGCGAGGTACGAGATCGGGGCCGCGGCCGGCGCGTGAGCTTCTCGCCGAAGGTGTTCATTCCGCTGACGCGCCTGTGCCGGGATTTCTGCGGTTACTGCGCCTTCCGCCAGGATCCCGCCAGTGCCGACCGGCTCTACATGACGCCGGAGGAGGTCCTGGCGATGGCTAAGGCCGGCGAGCGCCTGGGCTGCACGGAGGCGCTGTTCACGCTGGGTGAGCGGCCGGAGCAACGATACCCGGAAGCGCGGGACTGGCTGGCCCGGCGGGGTTATCGCACCACCCTCGACTACCTGCGCGACATGTGCGCGCTTGTCCTGGATGAGACGGCGCTGCTGCCCCATGTCAACCCAGGGACCATGACGCGCGCGGAACTGGGGCGCCTGCGGTCGGTCAGCGCCTCTATGGGCCTGATGCTGGAGAACGTCAGCGAGCGGCTGTGCGGCCTGGGCGGCCCACACGAGTTCGCGCCCAGCAAACAGCCCCGGGCGCGCCTGAGGACGATAGAACTCGCCGGACAGCTGCAGATTGCTTTCACCACCGGCCTGCTCGTCGGGATTGGCGAGACGCCCGAAGAGACTGTGGACAGCCTCATGGCCATCCGGGACCTGCACGAACGGTACGGTCACATCCAGGAAGTCATCATCCAGAACTTCCGGGCCAAGCCTGGCACGCCGATGGCGGGCGCCACCGAGCCCACTGTCAATGATATGCGCCGCACAGTCGCCGTGGCCCGCCTCATTCTGGGACCGGAGGCCAACATTCAGGTGCCGCCTAACCTGACCCGCCGGGACTATCCGATCTATCTGCTCGCTGGGATCAACGACTGGGGCGGCATCTCCCCGATCACGATCGACTATGTCAACCCGGAAGCGCCCTGGCCGCAGATCACCGAACTGCGCCGCGAAACTGAGCGGCTGGGGTTTTCGCTGGTGCCGCGCCTGCCCATCTATCCGGAGTACGTGCGGACACGTCCGGAGTTCGTACCCGAGATGTTTCGGCCGCGCACCGATGTCCTGGTCGATGAGGAAGGTTACGTGCGAGGAGGAGTGGACCGCTATGCAGCCTGAGATGGGGACGAGACCGCCCTCGCTGGAGCAGGTGCTCCGGGCCATCCGGCCCGACGTGGCCGCCATCCTGGACGGGGCGCTGTGCGGCAAAGACATCGGCGTGGATGAGGCCCTGGTCCTCTACGGCACCGTCGGGGTGGACCTGCACGCCACGGTGATGGTGGCTGATGAACTCCGCCGGCGCACGGTCGGTGATGTGGTCACCTACGTGATCAACCGCAACATCAACTTCACGAATGTCTGCATCAAGCGATGCGGGTTCTGTGCCTTCAGCCGGGACTACCGGGAGGAAGAGGGCTATTTTCTGCCTCTGGAGGAGATCCTGCGCCGGGCGAAGGAAGCGTGGGACCTTGGCGCAACAGAGGTGTGTATCCAGGCAGGCCTGCCGCCGCAGATGGAAGGCGACTTCTACATTCAACTCACACGGGCGATCAAAGAAGCACTCCCCGAGATGCACATCCACGGGTTTTCCCCGGAGGAGGTGCTGTACGGCGCCATTCGTTCTCGGTGCACGATCCGGGAGTACCTGCAGGAACTCAAAGCCGCAGGCGTGGGCAGCCTGCCCGGCACGGCGGCGGAGATCCTGGACCAGGATCTCCGGGACCACATCTCGCCCGGCCGCATTACCGTGGAGCAGTGGATTGAGGTGATCACGACCGCGCACGCCCTGGGCATCCCTACGACCTCCACGGTGATGTACGGGCACGTGGAGACAGATGCGCACAAAGTGCGCCATGTGGTCTTGCTGCGAGACCTGCAGCGGGCCACGGGAGGGTTCACGGAGTTCGTGCCGTTGAGCTTCGTGCACACAGAGGCGCCCATGTTTCGGCATGGGTTCGTGGATGGCGTGCGGCCTGGGCCCACAGGGGCGGAGGTGCTCAAGGTCCACGCCATCTCCCGCATCATGCTAAACAACGCCATTCCCAACCTGCAGGTCTCCTGGGTGAAGGACGGGCTGCGGGGAGCGCAGACGCTGCTGGCTGCCGGCGTCAACGACATGGGCGGAACACTCATCAACGAGAGCATCTCCACGGCAGCCGGTGCCGGCTACGGCCAGATAGTCCGGCCCGCCGAGTTCCGCCGGCTGATCCGGGACGCCGGCCGTATCCCGGCCGAGCGCACCACCACCTACGGGATCCGGCGGCTGTTCGATGGCAGCGACGAGCCCGTAGACCCGCTGGACCTGTTGGGCGCGGACGTGGAGGAGCGATTCGGCTCCTACCATCGCCTGATCAAGATAGACAGGTTCCGTTACCGGCATCCGAGAGCTGGGAGATCGCGGTAGTACGGTGCACGTGAGACCTGGATCCTCCACGAGCAGCGGGCTCGTTACGGCACGGGACTACGTGAGGCTCGTGCGCGTCATCCAACAAGACCCCTGGCGTGCACGACGGCCTGGAGTCGATCGGCGTCTGGCATCCAGCGGCGCTGTTCGGCGGCTTCGTCCTGGGGAAGACCGCCTGGCGCATCTGTGGCCGATGTGCGTGGCGTGCACACCGACGACCGGTCTGTGCTCGAATTCCCGACGCTCCGATCGCTCTACGCCGACACCGGTCCAGTGATCGATCAACTACTCTATCGACCTGCGCGGCTCCGCCTTTCCACCGGTCGCGGGGTTTGATGCTTCAAGGGATCTGGACGCGGATACTACCTACCTGACGGGGGTTGCGCACGCCCCCTGAGGCGCCTGGCGCTTGGCACTCTCTAAACGGAGTGCCGATCCGCACGGCTCCCTGGCCGGGCCACGTTCCATGTCGGGGGTGGCCAATGAGTACAGAAACGCCAACCATCGCCTTCAGGCTAAGGCTGCCTACGAGCGTGCCATTGCGCTCGACATGCGCCAGGTCGAAGCGCGAGTGGCGTTGGGTGAGATGGCGCTCAAAGAAGGCGAGGCCAGCCGTGCGTTAGGACTGGAGAGGGCCGCCCTACGGATGGAGCCGGACAACGTGCGGGTCAGGCGTCTCGCCTTCTGAGGCGAGGCCCGGCTCAGCCAGCAGAGGCAGGAGCATCAGCCGGCGGCCCCGAATCCCAGTTATGAACCACATGCTCGAGCAGCGGTGCAGGTGGACGCGGGGGAATTCACCCCGCGTCAGAATAGGGAAGTCGGTGGTCCCGCCAGCAGGTGGGAGAGTCCGACGCGGTCCCGTCGCTGTGACGGTGAGCAGGCATCCCGTTTTGCCACTGGGGATGCGCCCGGGAAGGCTGGATGCCTGCGATGACCCGAAGCCAGAAGACCTGCCTGCACCGTGCCGCACGCCTTCGAGGCAGAGGAGGTGGGCAGATGTTTCCCCTTTCCGGCCGCCGCACCGCTGCGGCGGTTATTGTTTGGTTCCTTGCACTTGTGACACCGCTCGCCGCCCAGGAACCTCCGCCTGAGTTTGAACTCCCGGATGTCATCTCGCCCGGCCGGCGGCCCCAGCCGGCCGGGACCAGCCCGGCGTACGTGACGGCGATTCCGGGTGAGGAACTCCGAAGGATGGGGTTCTTGACCCTGGGCGAAGCACTGGCATTTGTCGCCGAGGCCTACGTCAGGATCACGGGGACTGGGCTTGGCGGAGTGCAGCAGGCCTCCATTCGCGGATCCACTCCGCAGCAGGTGCTGGTGCTCCTCGATGGCGTTCCCCTCAACGCGACCGCGCAATTTGGCGTGAATCTGGCGACGATCACCCTGGCCGACGTGGAGCGCGTCGAAGTGCTGCGCGGTCCCTACTCCGCTATTCAGGGCAACTTCGCCGTGATTCAGGTCACAACCCGCTCGCGGCCGGGTCGTACAGCCGTGGTATCGTCTGGCAGCTATGGCACTCTGCAGACCGCGCTGAGGCTGGATGGTGGCACGGCGGGGCTCCGCTTTGGCCTGGGGAGCGAGATTGCGGCGACATCGGGGTATCGACCGAACGGCGATGCCACCCGGTGGACGGGCAGCGGGCGGCTCGCCTGGGGGGAAGCGTCGCGCGGAATGTTCTCCCTCAGCGTGCATCGGACGACCGGGGATGCGGGGGTGCCGGGGCCCACGTATTTCCCCTCACTGTCCGATCGGCTGGCCGATGGGCGGACAGCAGTGGCCTTCGAGTGGGCGAGGAAGGCGGCCGATGGCTCGCGCCTCCTTCGCATCTGGTCGTTGGAGGATACGCTTCGGTCTACCTCGCCGGATTTCGGCTTTGTCTCAGAGAGCATGGGCTCGGCCGTTGGCGCAGAGTGGCAGCAGGTCGCGCGACTGGGGCATGGCGGCATTTTCACATGGGGGCT
>VGYL01000348.1 GCA_016872975.1 Planctomycetota bacterium | reverse complement strand
GGGTGCCGGTACCTGCCTTGACGTAAAGCCGTCCATCCAGGGAGGGGACGCCGGGGTACTGAAGCGAGTTCGTGCCGCCGTCACCCAATCCGTCCTCATTCAAGACCCAGTGGGCGGTGGCATCCGCCGCGGTCCAGCCTCCGACGCCGTTGAGATTCGTTTTGTGCGCATAGGCAAAGTCATCGGAGAACAACATCTCCGCCCCGGCGGGTGTGCTCAGGATCAAGCCGGACATCAGGACCAATCCTCGCACGACAACACGAAGGATGCACTTGTTCCACATGGTCAACCTCCTGCCTTCTTTCCAGAATCTCAGCTCAGCGAACGCGCCGCTGATGCGGGTAAGACACATGGGTCAGGACCTTCGAGGCGGTCCGACGGCACGCGGATACGGCGGAACCAGGGCATCGATAGGGGCGCCCGACTCCTTTCCTCTCATAGCACATCAGACGAGCTGAGTCAATGTGCCGCTGACGCGATTGCCCGTTTCCTCGTGGACTCGGAAACGCCGTGTCGCGGGCATCCTGCCCGCGCTCTTCCGTGCCGAGGACTGCCTTTCCGACGCGGATTCACACGGATGAACACGGATTCCTTCCTGCGAACTGCTCCTCGCCGAAAGAAATGTCATCCCCGCGCAGGCGGGGAAACGAAAAGACGAAAGAAGGGTGTAGGACAACCGCCGTGGCGAGGGCGTCTCGGGGCTCCCCAACGCGGCATTTTGCGTTGGGGACCCCTCGCCCTTGGTCAAAACAGGTCTTCCGCGATATTCGGAACCGACAGGCGCCTACTGACTACCGGCAACGGCCCTCCAACCGCGAAATACGCGAACCACGCGAACAAAACATGTAGGACAGCCGCCGTGGCGAGGGCGTCCCGCCCTTGGTCAAAAACAGGTCTTCGGCGACATTCTGAACCGATAACTGACAACCGGCTACCGATTACTGCTTTCCAGCCGCAGATCATGTCATTGCGAGCGAAGCGCGGCAATCTCGCGATTTCCGCAGATTGGAAGAGACATGTAGCTCAGCCGCCCCCGGCCCAGGACGTCAGGCCACAGGCCGCAACTGGGAACTGAGAACCGCCAACAGGGAACTTCTTTTCAGCCACAGAGGACACCGAGGACACAGAGAAAATAGTCCCGAACGCCGTACGGCCCGCTTTCGCTTCACGCTTCACGAACCACGAACGACGCCTCTGCAACCGCGAAAGCTTACCTCAAAGGCAGACCCCGCGAAGCGCCCCTCACGCCTTCGCAATTGCCGCGCTGTGCTTCTGAATCCGCGCCACCGCCGCGACGATCTTGTCCATCACGCTCGGGTCGGCCAGCAAAACGCGCTGACTCAGCGTCACCGTATTCGCGCAGGTCTTCTGGTTGCCCTTGAGCTCCTGGAAGCTGTCGCGATAGGCCTTCAGACGCGCTGCGCTCCACAGCCTCTGGAAGCCCCGGGACTGGATCGCCTCGTCCAGCAGCCCGTCGTTATACTGCTCGCGGTAGCCGCCCCCGCAGGGAATCCCCTCGGCGCCCAGCGCCTGGATGAACCTGTTCCTCGGCATCCCGTGGAACTGTTGGGCGTCGTAGCCGAATGGAAACAGGTGCCACGCCGGCCGCGTGTTCTCGCCCGGCAGCTTCATCGGCGCAATCCCCGGGATTTGCCTCAGCCCCGCGCTCAGCCGGTCCGCGTTGGACTGCCGCAGGGCCGTCTCCTGCCGCAATTTGTCGAACTGCTCCAGCAGCAGCGCCGCCTGCACGTGCATCATCCGGTAGTTCATGCCGCGCGTGAAGCTGCCCTTGCCCTGGAAGGTCCCGACGGCCTGCCCGCAACTGTGGTAGGACTGGCAGCGGTCGATCAGCTCCTCGCGCATGCTCGTGATCGCCCCGCCCTCGCCGGCCGGGATGTGCTTGGATTCCTGGAAGCTGAAGCAGCCCAGGTCGCCCAGCGTGCCCGCCTTGTTCCCTTTGTACGACGCCAGCCACGCCTGGCACGCGTCCTCCACCACGCCCAGCTTGTGCTTCCTGGCGGTCGGGTTGATCGCGTCCATGTCGCACGGAATGCCGTAAATGTGTACCGGCATGATCGCCTTCGTCCGGTCGGTGATCCTGCTTTCGATCGTCGCCGGGTCCAGGGTCACCGTGGCCGGGTCCGTGTCGGCGAACACGGGCAGCGCCTTGCAGGCCAGGATCGCGTTATACGAGGCAATGAACGTGAACGGCGAGACGATCACCTCATCCCCGGCGTCCACGCCCAGCACGTGCAGGGCAACCGTCAGCGCCGTCGTCCCGCTGGCCGTGGCCAGCGCCTTTTTCGCCCCGAGCAGCTTGGCCCAGGCCTCCTCGAACTGGGGAACTTCGCCGCTGCTGGAGCCGCGAAACCAGCGGCCACTGCGGAAGACTTTGAGGATCGCCGGTTCCCAGTCCTGGCGCCACTGCGGCCAGGAAGTAAAGCCGCCCTTGTACAGCGGCGTGCCCCCCAGCACGGCCGGCTTGTCGATCCCGGCCGCCAGCACCGTCGGCCCCCGGCGCGCCCCCAGCCAGCTCACGGCCACCGAACCCAGCGCGACATTGCGAAGAAATCCGCGTCGTTCCATTTTCCCGTCTCCTTTCTTCACTCCCGTCCTCAATCAATCATAGGTCCATTCTTCTTTACGCCGCCGCCTGTCCGAAATCCCGGCACTGTTCCGTCCCGGCATCCGCCGCGCCGGCGCTGCGACTGTAGCACAGGCAAAAGAGGATCGCAAGGACTATCCCGAAGGCCGGGGACGACGGAGGGCGGAAGATCACAGGCCGGAGGCCGCAGACCCCTTCAGACCCTTCAAACCCTGACACCCTTCGTACCCTGCGGCTCAGCCGCCGATTGCCGGCTACCACTCTTCCGGCCCGGATTCCGGCAGGATGAACACGGATTTCCTTCGGAAGACGTACCGGACATCGTCACGTTCCCCCCCCGTTTCAAGCGTTAAATGACAAATGAAGACCTGACGCCCTGACCTCCCCCCGTCTTTCATCGCATCTTGAAGTGGCAGTCGACTTCAAACCTACAACCACGCGAACCTGGGCGAAATGAATCCGTTTGACGCCTTTGAATGAAACTGACTTCTTGATCTATGAGTTCGACATGCCTTCGTGCGATAAGGGTAGTTCCATATAGACCGGTCACGATCTCATCCGGATTAAACCCCTTTCCGCCAATGCGCAGAATGATGTCGGATGCGGGTGCAAGAATCTGCCCAAGCATCCTCCACATGTCCATTATAAAACCCCAGTAAGCTTCGCGCCTCTCATGCCGATCATCTCTGGATATCCTCCCATATGTCGGTCGGGACTCACTGCCAAGAAACCAAAGACGAAGCCATTGATCTTCCTCGAAGCTTGTTACATCGAGGTAAGGTGGAGACGTTATAACGCACCGGATTGGTGTTTGCCTCTTCCTCAAATGGTGCGGCAAGTTCCTCATATCATCAAGGTGTACATCGGCTCTTTTCGCGGGAAGGGGACTTTCGTACCTGTAGTCGAGGCGCCTGCGAAGCAAATCGAAAACATCTCGCTCAGGCGCTTTGTATCCGTGCTTCTGCCAAAAACGTATAGAGTACGCCGGTTTTGTGCTGATAGTGCGCGGCATTTGGTTGCTGAGGTAGGATGCAGATTTTTGGCTCTCGCCATGAAGAGCCCCAAGGCATAGGGCCGCAATCATGCAATCGGTGTCGCTCGACCGCCAATGCAACTGTGATCTCAGGCACAAGATCTGGCGCAGTGTACCGGGTGTGTAAGCCAAGTGGAAAAAACGTGGCAGGCGTCGCCGGCATGACTCCCACGCGGCCGCATCAAATCCCTTCTCCAGGAGAGTCAGGCGGCGTCTAACAGCACTCTGGGAGGGAGGGTTAGTCTTTGCTCTTGTTATGCAGTAGGCCACTGGGTTTATGTCACAGGCAACCGAGTCCCGACCCATGAGGATCGCTTGAAAGGGCGCTGTACCCCGACCGCAGAACGGATCCAAGACGGTATCGGCCTCAGAAGTCACCCGGCTGATCCACTTCTCGACAAAGGTCTCAGGGAACATCGCGAAGAATGGGCATAGGCCGTGAAATCTGTGGCGGCTGGGCACTTGAGTTTGCGTATTCGGTTGGACAGCCAAGAGGTTCAATCCTCAGAAGCCCTCAATATACCTATCTCTGGTTCTTTGCGATAGCAGCCTTCGACCAGGCGGCTATTCGATCCTGCAGATCCTTGGACAGAAGCCCAGAATGCTGCACGATTCGGCATCGATCAAAAAGAATCCCGCCCTTGACACACGTCTCGAACCACATATTTCCGTTAATCCTGTGGGGAACGAAGAACATCCGAATTGGCCACACCGCCGGCTGATCCAGCATCCACAGCTTACACCAGCTCTCAGGCGGGATAAGCTCTGTCGCCTTATCCTTCCAGTCGGCCCCGGTAGCACATTGTCCGAACGCGATGAGCTTGCCTTGGCGTCTATCCGCGAAGCTCCGCCAAGCGACTATATCCAACTTAGCGTCCTTTTGATCCGGCGATGTTGCGCTGCCACTCCTTCTACAGCCTTCGCCAAGCTCTGCGCACAGAGCGTCAAGTGCCTTGGCGAAACCTCTGGGGCCGATTCTGCGTGGAAATCCGAATACATAGGACCTAACGTGGGTTTCAAGTGCACCCAAGTAGGACTCCGCAGCTTTTGCACACACCTCTTCGAATATTTTCGCTCCATCTGCTCCACCAGCTTTATGGCCATAACGGCTGAGCAGAAGCAGAAAAACATAGACGCTCGTAAGAGTCGTATCTCGGCATACGACGGCGCTGCCCGCGACCTCGAACGGATAGCCAGCACTGGTACGTCCGCAAGACTCTAATCTGTCAGTGATCTCAAGAAATGCATCTTCACCTGCTCCTTCGTAACGATCATCATCGGACATCTCATCGGGTAGGTCTTCAGCGTCATCGTCATCTTCTTCAGCGGCATCGGCTGTTCCCGAAATGCCCAGAGCGGTCAGCAGATCAGAGAAGGACGCATTCCCATCATCGTCCTTTAGCGCGTACAGTTCGACCCAATCAGCTTTCTCTTCTGCGGAGTCGGACAATTTCGGTACTGAAAAGGGCTCAATAGGCCCCTGGTTCTCATCAGGTGTCATCATTCTCTGCCGTATAAATTGCGCGGTCAAGACTCTCGGCTAGCTTACGGATGGTTTTCGCCGTATCTCGGAGATCACTCGGTTTTGACGGGCCATATCCTGTAGGGACGTAACTCACTGCTTTTCTCAGAGCGGCCTCACCTTCGACCATGGATTCCCGGAGAAGTTGCTCATCACCCTTGCTAATATCTACCGATGTGGTGAGTGGCAGCCCCTTGCGAAGGGCAGCGACTCCCTTGGCACTACGCAGAACTGTGACAAGGTTGCGCAGATCCGGGTTTTGGCTCCTCACGACAGGCTTCTTGCCCGCCTTCTTGTCTCCGTACAGCCAGAGCATGAGTTCGCCAAGATTCGATACTTTAGCCTTGGGTACGGGATTGGGCTTGTACCCTCCGCTGCTCTTCAGCCCCAGAAATTCTTGAACAGACTCATATCCGAGCCCGGTCCACAGGTGTGAATATGCAAAGCGCGTGGAATAGCAATTCTTGCGGTCGAACACACCTTCGGATTCGGCTTGTTTCAGAACCATCAGGCCTCGATACATGCGCTTCACGGTCTCGTGTCGGTCGCCGATTGTGGTTGCGATCTTCTCCAGGTCTATCTTCAGATCGTTGTGCAGCCGCGCGACATACTCTGCTTTGGCAACGGAATCCCAATCCTGGGGGCCGTTAACATGCTTGAACCCAACGTACTGCCAAATGCTTTCACGGGTGCATTTCACGACAGGCAGTTTCGCGAGCTTCTCGCGATCAACAGACGTCATGAGCGGTATAGAGGCGACCCCAATGCGCTTTGCGAGCGCGGGATCTCGAAGGAGTTTCACGGCCGCAAGACGGCGGTTTCCCTCGATGACCACCCATTTGCCATTCTCCTGGGTCGCAAATAGCATTTCGTGTGTCCAGAACCCGCTCGCCGCGATCGAATCGGCGATCTCATTGACGGCTCGTTCTCGCCATAGGATGCGAAGAATTCCGTCTTGGTCTTCCATGGTCACCTCGGAAGACGCCAGCCTGGGGTTCTTCGGGTCGAGGTACAAGTCCTTGACGGGCAATAGTTCAGGCTCTGAGGCGATAGCCGTTTGCGGAGTCTTCGTTGTCGTGGTCTTCTTAGCCATGCCTACACCCATTACCTTCTATTATCGGGTCCGATGAGCCTTTCACATCGATTGTCAGATCCCTCATAGAGTAAAAGAGGGCAGCGAAGGTTTCCAGCACATTCTCTATGATTCCGACCACCCCCGCCAGCGGAACTTCCGAGGCCTGTTCTGAATGGCAGTCCGCTAAGGGCCAGGTGGGCGGGGTAATTCCGGGGATGCCCTACTCATTTCGCGAGAGGAATTACTGACCGTTGCATAAATACGATCAAGTTTTTCCCTCGGCTATAATAGGGGATGGAATCATGCTCCCGCAACGTCCAAGAATGGCGGCGCCGCCGAGCGGTGGATCTCAAGAAACAGGGGTGGTCTCAGCGTGCGATCGCCGGGGGAGGAATAGGGGAGGAACAGGGTCACGTCTTAACCGTCAACTCTTCGCGATTCCTGCGCGGATTTGCGTCACGGCTTCTGTCACAGCAGGTGGAGTTCCGGGGCCATCCCCCGAAACTCCCAGCGGTTGGTTGCCCCAGGGGGATCCTAGCGCATGTTTGACAACTGGGGCGGGGTTTTTGCGGTTGAATCTGAGTTCTTGAGGGCAAGAACGCGGTTTCGGGGCTGGGCTCCCGCCTAAACATAGTGACAAAGTATTTTCGATGTGGATAAC